>PWND01000258.1 GCA_003557965.1 Bacteroidales bacterium
CTTGCTTTTTACCTTGCTGATATCAATATCTGAGTTAGTTTCAATATTAAGCGAGCTTACTTTTTTGTCAGTAAATCCGCAAGGGTTTATATAGTTATAAAAATTTAAGTCAGTATTTACGTTAAATGCGAACCCGTGCATTGTAACCCATCGGCTGGAGCGTATTCCAATAGCGCAGATTTTCCTGGCTTTGCCGGGTTTGTCTGTATCCAGCCAAACTCCTGCTGCACCACTAAGCCGCTCACCTTTAAGCCCAAACTCATCAATGGTATTAATAATGGCTTGTTCAATCGTAAACACGTAATTACGTATATTTGGAGTAAAGTTGTCGAGGTCAAGTATTGGATAACCAACAATTTGCCCCGGCCCATGATAAGTAATATCTCCGCCACGGTCAATTTTTACAAAATCTGCTTTTTTCTTTAGCTCTTCGTTGTTAAGTAATAAATTGCTTTCAGCGCCACTCTTCCCAAGAGTATATACATGAGGGTGCTCACAAAACAACAGGTAGTTTTTAGTCGGTTTAATATATGATTCGTTGTCAAGCTGCCTGTTTTCGAGCTTTTTGTCTATAATGGAGTTGAATAGCTTTTTCTGAAAATCCCAGGCTTTTTTGTAGTCAATTAAGCCAAGGTCTTTAAAAATAACCTTTTTATTTTTCAACATGATAAATTAGTTAATCCCGGGGCTACTTTCTTGCTTCAAAATGTTGCTCCAGCAGTCTTGCTACATATTTTCCTATTATATCAAACTCAAGGTTTACGACAGACCCTTTTTTGAAGTCGCCAAAATTTGTAATGTCATAAGTGTAAGGAATAATAGCTACTGAAAACATGTTAGGTTCTGAATCAACAACAGTAAGGCTTACACCATTTACTGAAATTGAACCTTTATCAACAGTAATATTTTTTGGGCCGGGATCATATTCAAAATAAAACTTCCAGCTACCGTCGAGTTCTTCAACTTTAGTACAAACGGCAGTTTGGTCAACATGCCCCTGAACTATGTGTCCGTCAAGCCGCCCGTCAATTCTCATGCATCTTTAAAGATTAACCCTGTAGCCAACCTCCCATGTGTGCATATTTGTTTTATCAAGAGTTTCCTGGATGGCAGTTACGGTGTATTGCTTTTTTTCTTTATCTACATCAACAACCGTCAGGCATATCCCATCATGTGCCATGCTTTGATCAACCTTTAGCTCATTGGCTATTGGGGTTTCAATAGTAAAATGAATGTTCCCCCTGTCTTTTTCAATCTTTACAACCTTTCCTGTTAATTCTACGATTCCTGTAAACATAAAAATTTGTTTTATAAGTTCTTAATTAATAATTTCCAGCTTAAAAAGCTATGCAAATTTAGTTATTTTTTGGCTTATGTTTTCTCTTTTCATTACTTAGACCTTCACATCTTTCACAAGGCTTTCTCTCTCCTTAGTTGGTTTTCTTAAGTTGAACGGGCTTATAATGCCAAATCAATCAATAATCACTAACGTCACCCTCCTTTATAGGAATTTGCCGTGTAAAGCCTTCTTCAAGAGAAACTAAAGTTTCTGTCCCGGTTACTTCTTTTATCGTTTGGATTTTTTCAACAATCAGCTTTTTAAGATGTTCGTTGTTTTTTGTAAAAACCTTAACAAAAAGCGAATATCTTCCGGAAATATGATGACATTCTACTACCTCTGGAATTGTTTTTATCTTTTTATAAACGGTATCATGAGTAGTAGGGCTAGTCAGGTTTACCTGGATGCCAATAAATGCACAAGTTAAATAACCTAAACCCTTAGGGTTTAGAATAATTTGCGAGCCATCAATGATCCCGGCATCATTAAGTTTTTGCACCCTCTGATGAATTGCGGCTCCGGTTATACCACACTCTCTCGCAATTTCTAAAAATGCAACACGAGCATTGGATGTTAAAGATTCTAAAATTTTTTTATCAATACTATCAATTAATAAGTGTTTTGACATTTTTTAAAAGATTTATTTAATGAATTTAGAAAAAAGCGCATTTCTAATAATATTTTAAAACCACATACTGCAAAAATAAAATATTTTATTATCAAAAGTGTTGTGTTTTGAAAAAAAGTATTACTTTTGCAAGTGAAATGTGTTGATAAGTTTTGATATTTATTCAATACTACATAATAATTAAGTGTTTTGGTTGGTTGATTGGTACCCCGGATTTGTGGTGAATCCGGGGTTTCTTTTTAATATATAGGTGTAACATCCATGTTATAAAATATAAAAGACCAAATATCTGTTTGTCCTTCAATAATTTTCGACATAGGCTTTCCTGCACCATGTCCGGCATCAGTTTCTATTCTTATTAAAACAGGGTTGGGGCCTTTGTGTTTTCGCTGTAATTCTGCAATAAACTTATAACTGTGTGCCGGTACTACTCTGTCGTCATGGTCGGCAGTAGTAACCAATGTTGCCGGGTAGTTTACGCCTTCTTTTATGTTATGTAATGGCGAATAGCTGTATAAGTTATGAAAATGGACAGAGTCTTCGCTGGTTCCATAGTCTGTAGCCCAAGCCCATCCAATAGTAAATTTATGATACCTGAGCATATCTAGCACACCAACCGCCGGTAGAGCTACTTTAAAAAGCTCAGGCCGTTGTGTCATAACAGCACCTACCAGTAGGCCGCCATTTGAACCTCCCTGTATTGCGAGCCTTTGAGGGGAAGTATATTTATTATCTATCAAATATTCAGCAGCTGCAATAAAGTCATCAAAAACATTTTGCCTGTTGAGCTGTGCACCTGCCATGTGCCATTCCCGTCCGTATTCTCCGCCGCCCCTTGTATTAGCCATTGCATATATGCCGTTATTTTCCAGCAAAACTATACGTGATACACTAAAGCCGGGGGTTAAGCTGGCATTAAAGCCGCCATAGCCATATAGCAATGCAGGATTATTCCCGTCTAGCTCAAGGCCTTTTTTGTGTACAATGAACATTGGCACTACAGTACCATCTTTGCTGGTAAAAAAGGCCTGTTTTGTTTCATAAGCTTCAGGGTCAAAATCAACTTCCGGCTCTTTATAAGCTTCATACTCATTTGTTGCAACGTCATATTTAAAAATTGTTGTTGGATAAGTGAATGAAGTAAAAGAAAAAAAGGCAATATTTTCATCTTTTTTACCACTAAAACGTGAAAAACTTCCCAGTGTTGGCAGCTCTAATTCGCCTGTTTGTTTACCATCATAATCATATATATACACACGGCTGCTGGCATCTTTCATATAGTGAGCAAACAACTTGCCGCCTATTTGAGAAACTGATCTTAAAACTTCTTCTCTCTCAGGAAGGATTTCCTGCCACGATGATGGTGCAGGGTCTTGTGGATTAATCAACACCAGCCTGTACTTGGGGGCTACATAATTTGTTAAAACCAATATTTTTCCATCAATATGGTCAACTGCCCTGTAATCAAAATCAAAACCTTCTGCTATTTTTACAAAACCTAAGCCGGGGTTTTTATTATCTTTTATCTTCAGGGCATTTCCACTTGTTGACTCAGATTCGCTGATGATTAAAAACCTTTCATCTTCCGTGGTGCCGGCAAAAAAGTTTCTCCTTGGCTCGTCAGGATTATGATATATTAAAACATCTTCGCTTTGGGGTGTTCCAACTTCATGGTAGTATATTTTATGATATTCATTTGTGCCGGAAAGTGCTTCGCCCGGTGCAGGCTCATCATACCTGCTATAATAAAAACCATTTCCTTCCCATGATATTCCGGAAAACTTTACCCACTTTATATGATCATCAAGGTTTTCTCCACTTTCTATTTCCTTTACAAAGATCTCAGTCCAGTCAGAACCGGCTTTTGACACTCTGTATGCAACATATTTTGCATTGTTGCATATACTAACAGAACTAACAGATATAGTTCCGTCTTCACACATTTTGTTTGGATTTATAAACTCGCGTGGTTCACCATCAATGCCATCCTGAACATATAGCACTGAATGATTTTGAGTTCCTTCGTTTTTATAAAAAAAGTAATAGTTACCTTCCCAAAAAGGAGTTCCATAGCGTGGAAAGTCAGATAATTCCGTTAGCCTCTCATTGATCTTGTTTCTAAACGGTATGTTTTCCAGGTAATCGAAAGTAACCTCATTTTGTGCCTTAACCCATGCCTTTGTTTCTTTACTGTTTTCATCTTCAAGCCAACGATAAGGGTCGGGAACTTTTACACCAAAATACTCATCAACAACATCTCCCATGCGGGTTTCAGGATATTCAATTTTATCCCTTTCTGAGCAACTGTAAAACATTAACTGTACTATCAGAACAGCTAAAATAATTGTAGGTTTTGACTTCATCTTTTCTTGTTTTTTAGTTAAAAATTTAGTAATAACTTTAAGGCTTCTAATTTGCTGATTAAAAAACATTTTAATTGTTTTTGACAGCAGGCATTTTTTTAACTTTATTAATATGCTAAATATTTATAAATCTTTGTTGTAAAACTAATTTTAAATGGTTACAAGCTCCTTGTTATTTCAAGGGTTTAATTAAAAACAGTACCTTTGCCGAAAAAGAAAAATTCAGATAAAAGTAAATATATTTTTATTGATAAAAAAAATTTAAAACACATAAAACCAAAAAGATAATGGGGAAAAAAGTTAAATCCGTTAAGGTTTTTAGAAAAGATGTAATTTTAAAATCAACATCTGCCAATGAGCTTGAAGAAGAAAGAACTTTAAATGCAGAGATTTATTACAATGAAGAAGGAAAAACTTTGAAAGAAATAAAGTATGACAAACAAGGAAATATTGAACAAGAGTTAAGATATAAGTATAATGACAAAGGCCTTTTAAGCGAAGAGCTTATGATAGAAGACGGGGATGTGATTGAGAAAAAATCGTATGAATATGATGATAAAAACAGGATTTCTAAAGAATTTCTTCATTACCTTGATGGGTCTTTTGATACAATAAACTACACTTATGATAGTAGCGGCAATCTTTTAGGCAAAATGAAAACAGACCATGACCACGAGGTTGAGGAAGTTGTAGAAATTGAATACGAAAATGGCAAGATAATATCTAACAAAACAACAGACGCAGATGGTATGACATTGAGTTCGGCTGCAATCAAATATAACACTCAAGGAATGCCTGTTGAAGAGACTGAATATGACGGCATAGAAGAAAGCACTACAAAGAAAATCCATGAATACAATGAAAAAGGCCAAAAAACGGCTTCTTTTACCTATAATGACAAAGGCCAGCTAATTGAAAAATTTGAATATAAAGAAAACGAAGATGGACAGTTAATTCAAATTTATGAAGAAAATATAAATGGGAAAAGAACCATACATTTCGATTATGATAAATATGGAAATGTGTATTTACAGAAAGAGTTTGATGGTGATGGTAACATGGTAAGTGAAATAAAAAAAACCTATGATAATAACATAATTACAGGCACCAGTGTTTCATCTGAAAGGCTTGTCCCGGGAGGATTTTTTAATTATACACTAAGTTATGAGTATGAGTATTTTGATTGATTTTAACGCACAACCATTTTATAATTAGCCATATTGCTGTTTTTTAAAGAATTTAATTATCAATAATTTTTAACTTTTATGGAAGCAACCGGTTTTATGGACACATTTTGGTGGACATGGATATTATTGCCACTACTTATTTTTGCCTCAAGAATTTTAGACCAGAGCATAGGTACTTTGAGGTTGATATTTGTTTCGAAAGGCCTGAGAAAGGTAGCGCCCTTTTTAGGTTTTTTTGAAATAATCATTTGGCTTTTAGCTGTCGGGCAGGTAATGCAACACCTAAATAACCCTATGTCTTATATAGCTTATGGTGGTGGCTTTGCGATGGGAAACTACATAGGAATACTGATAGAAGAAAAGCTTTCGCTTGGAAATGTAATTCTAAGAATTATTCCGAAAAAAGACACAAGCACACTAATTAAGAATTTAAGAGACGAGGGCTTTGGAGTAACTGTTGTAAAGGCAGAGGGAGCAAGCGGCGATGTAAATATCATTTTTACTATAATTAAAAGAAAAAGCATTCATTTGGCAATAGACATTTTAAATCAACACAACCCAAACTCCTTTTACACTATAGAGGAGATAAAATCACTCAAAGAAGGATATTTTGGAATAAAGAAATCAAACAAAAGGCTAAACTGGATCCCATTTCCACGTAAAACAAAATAACAGAATAATGTACAACAACGAACATCCTGAAAACTATAATTATCATAAACCTAAAAACAATTATCGCAACGTACTTGACTTTTTAATTAAGATACTGGTTTCCTCCCTGGCAGTGCTTATTACAGCTCACTTTATGCATACAGTATCTCTTGAAGGATATACAAGTGCTATTATTGTTGCTTTTGTACTATCAGTATTAAATGCTTTTTTAAAACCTGCACTAATATTTCTAACTATTCCGGTTACTGTTATGAGCCTGGGTTTGTTTTTACTTGTTATTAATGCTTTTATAATTCAAATAACTGCATATTTTGTTGCAGGCTTTGAAGTCAAAGGATTTTGGGCTGCATTGTTTTTTAGCATAGTACTTTCTGTAATTACATGGTTTTTGGAACTTCCCGGCAAAGCCCACAGAAACCAAAACCCAAACTAATATTTTAAATAAAACAACAAACAAATGAAGACCTCATATACAAATAGTAAGCAAAAGAACGTATATGACACGAGGTTAAAAGCACTTATGGAGAAACATTTGAAGTCCTATATAATTGTAAAACTGATCAATAACTAAAATTTATACAGATGAAAAAACTACTACTTATCATTTTTATGGCCTTGTTGGCCCAAAACGCAATTGCTTCAGAAAAAATTATTGTTAGCTCCTGGCTAAAAACAGAAGCTATGCCGGTTACCTTGCCTGCATTTCACAATATTCCAAACATACAGGGCGAAGATTTTTCTGACAATCAACTGCTATCTTTTGAACAACTAAAACTTGATGATTATTTCCCGGAAAGAGGCAAAAGATTAATGTGGCTTAATGATGAAAAAACTTTTTGGGAAGAATCTTTTTCTGATGAAAAGGGCTTTATTGAAGTGGTTGATTCCGGAATGCAAATTAACAATTATAAAATTGCCTATATGGCAGTTTATATAGAAGCAAGCCGATGGATAGAAACCAGCCTTGAAATTAAAAGCCCGCAGATGCTTACTGCCTACATCAATGGTGAAAGAATCGGCACGAAAACAACAGTCGAAAAAGGAGAAAACCAAATTGGAACAGTTTCACAGAATCTTGAACTAAATAAAGGAAAACATTTATTAATAATAAAATCTCTTTTTTCTCCGGTTAAAAATGATTCTATAGCCGACTGGCGAATATCTGCAAGCTTTGAGATTGATGAGCCTTACACTCTAACCAGCATTTCAACATCTTTGCTTCCTGAAAATATTAAAAACATTAATCATATTATGGATGGAGTAAAAATTTCAGGGACTTCGCTTTCACATGATGCAAAATATTATATTGTAAACTATCGGGAGTCGCTTCCACCATCAAATAATTCCAGGTCATGGGCTGAAATAAAAACTACTGACGATAGGAAAAAAATTCACTCATTCAGGAATGCAAGTGTCAGCAACTTTGTTTGGTTGCCTAAATCAAACCGGATATCATACATAAGCAGGACACAAGGCAAAGCAACACTATACCTGCATGATATTGAGAATAATGAAATAGATGTTTTGTTAGAAGACATTGAAGACTTTACGACTTACAGGTGGTCGCCTGATGAGAAATATATCATTTATTACAAGAGGGAAGAAGGCCCTTCAGGAGATGATGATATTAATAAACTATATGTTCTGCGAGACCGGATACCAGGTTATAGAAACCGTATTTTCTTATACAAGTATGACGTTGAAAGTGGTATCCAGTCCAGGATGACTTTTGGAAACCTTACCAGTTCAATACTTGATATTAGCCCTGATGGTAAAAGCATTTTGTTAAGCCAAACCAGGCATGAATATGATGAAAAGCCATACTCTAAGCAAGACTTATACATACTAAATGCAAATGATTTTACAATTGACACATTATTTTATGGTAAAAACTGGAGCATTTCAGCAAGATTTTCGCCTGATGGAAAAAAGCTTTTAGCAGTAGGAGGGCCTAGCGCTTTTGATGGAAAAGGTGAAAATGTTCCTGAAGGAATGATACCAAACAATTACGACTCACAAATGTACATTATCAGCCTGGAGGATAAATCAATTAATCCAATTACAAAACACTTTGATCCTTCTGTTATTTCTGCTCACTGGAGCAAGGCTGATAATAATATATACTTTACTGCCACAGAAAGAGACTACAGGAACCTCTATATGTATAATGTGAGAAGAGAAAGATTTTCCCTTATGGAAACAGGTGCTGATATAGTTAACAGTTTTAGAATAAGCTCAGGCTCAAGTAAAGCTGTTTATTACGGAAATAAAACTAATTCACCACCAAAAGCATATCTCATAAACTTGAGGAATGGAAGATATAATGTACTTGAAGATACCGAATCCCATAATTACAGGTTTGTGCGTTTTGGAGAAGTTAATGACTGGAATTTCACTACTGACAAAGGTGTAGAGATAAGCGGAAGGATGTATTTACCCCACGATTTTGATGAAAATGCAAAATATCCTGTAATTGTATATTATTATGCTGGCACCACTCCTGTTACGAGATCTTTTGGCGGAAGATATCCATTTAATTTATGGGCAGCAAATGGCTACCTGGTTTATGTTATGCAGCCTAGTGGCTCAATTGGCTTTGGGCAGGAATTTTCTGCAGCTCACGTTAACAATTGGGGCAAAACTGTTGCTGATGAAATAATTGAAGGAACAAAGAAGTTTTTGGATGCTCACCCATTTGCTGACAGGGAAAATGTAGGTTGTGTAGGAGCTTCTTATGGCGGCTTTATGACTATGCTTTTAATTACCAGGACGGATATTTTTAAAACTGCAATATCACATGCAGGGATAAGCTCTATTTCAAGTTACTGGGGTGAAGGATACTGGGGTTATGGGTATAGTGCAATTGCTTCTGCAGGTAGCTTCCCATGGAACAATAAAGACTTGTATGTTGGGCAAAGCCCGCTATTTCATGCAGATAAAATCAACACGCCATTACTTCTGTTAACAGGAGATGAAGACACTAATGTGCCTCCGGGTGAAAGCATACAAATGTTTACTGCCCTCACTTTGCTGGGGAAACCGGTGGAGCTTGTTCTTATTAAGGGAGAAAACCACCATATTGTTACGTATAATAAAAGAATAAAATGGCATAATACAATTATGGCATGGTGGGATAAGATGCTTAAAAACCAGCCTGAATACTGGGAAAACTTATTCCCTGAAAAAAATCTTTAACAGGATTTATTATTTGCTGAAACGAAAACTATATAATAGTTTTTGTTTCTTAATGGTTGTAAAAATATTCTTACTTTTGCGTTTTGGCAATTCTTTTATAAAAGTTTAAGCCTCAATTATTAAGATTACGAAAAATAATATAATAACTGAAATAAACCAAACTATTACTAAATTTTTAAATATTATATCATGGGAAAAGATACTCAAATATTTGATTTAATCAACCAGGAACATGAACGCCAGTTGCATGGTGTTGAATTAATTGCTTCAGAAAACTTTGTTAGCGAGCAGGTTATGGAAGCAATGGGAAGTGTATTAACAAATAAATATGCAGAGGGATATCCCGGGCGCAGGTATTATGGAGGTTGCGAGATTGTTGACCAGACTGAGCAAATAGCTATTGATCGTGCAAAAGAACTATTTGGTGCTGAGTGGGCGAACGTACAGCCGCACAGTGGTGCCCAGGCTAATGCTGCAGTTTTTCTTGCTTGTTTAAAACCCGGCGACACATTTTTAGGGCTCGACTTAAGTCATGGCGGACACTTATCGCATGGAGCACCTGTAAACCTTTCAGGTATTTTATACAGGCCGGTTGCATATAAAGTGAAGGAAGATACAGGGCAGATTGATTATGATGAAATGGAAAAACTCGCTATTAAAGAGAAGCCAAAGCTTATGATAGCAGGTGGATCAGCATATCCGAGAGATATTGACTATGCAAAAATGAGAGAAATTGCTGATAAAGTTGGCGCTATACTTATGGCTGACATTGCTCACCCCGCAGGACTTATTGCTGCCGGGCTTTTAAATAACCCACTTCCGCATTGTCATGTGATTACTACTACTACGCATAAAACGTTAAGAGGCCCCAGGGGAGGGCTTATCCTTGTTGGTAAAGATTTTGATAACCCATGGGGGCAAAAAACTCTGAAAGGTGCTATAAAAAAGATGTCACAGGTTCTTGACTCAGCAGTTTTCCCGGGCACACAAGGCGGGCCGCTTGAACATGTTATTGCCTCCAAAGCTGTCGCTTTTGGTGAAGCATTAAAACCTGAATTTAAAGAATATGGAAAACAAGTAATGAAAAATGCACAAGCTATGGCTAAAGCATTTATTAACAAAGGATACCACGTTACATCTGATGGCACTGATAACCACCTAATGCTTATTGACCTTAGAACAAAATTCCCTGATATTACAGGAAAAAAAGTTGAAAATGTATTGGTTAAAGCTCATATTACCATAAATAAAAATATGGTGCCATTTGACAGCCGCTCACCATTCCAAACATCAGGAATCAGAATTGGAACACCGGCCGTTACGACCAGGGGGCTGAAAGAAAATGATGTAGAAAAAATCGTTGATTTTATTGATGAGGTAATTTGCAATATAGAAGATGAAGCTGTAATTAGTAATGTAAAGGAGAAAGTAAATAATATGATGAAAAAATTCCCTCTGTTTGCATGGTAAAATATTTTTTAGTATATTATAAGCTTTAAAAGTGTTAAAGTTAATTTATATATAATAATATGGCGAATAAGATAAAAAAAGTTGATAAAATCCATCAAATTTTTACACAGGAAGATGAACGCCAGGAAATACTAAAACATTACAAAAGCCTGCTTTCTATTTGCAGGAATAATATTGTTAAAGAAGACAGGAAAAGAATAAGGCAGGCTTTTAACTTTGCTTTAGAGGCACACAAAAACCATCGCCGAAAAAGCGGGGAACCTTATATTTACCATCCTATAGAAGTTGCTAAAATTGTTATTACGGAATTTCACCTCGGTGCAACCAGTGTTATATGTGCTCTTTTACACGATGTTGTTGAAGATACAGACTATACACTTGAAGATATTGCTGAATATTTTGGTGATGAGGTTGCAAAAATAATTGACGGCCTGACAAAAATATCAGGCATATTTTACCAAACAAAATCAATTCAGGCAGAAAATTTCAGGAAAATGCTTCTGACATTATCTGATGATGTTAGAGTAATCCTGATAAAACTGGCAGACAGGCTTCATAATATGAGAACATTAGAAGCACTGCCACCTAATAAGCAGCAAAGAGTGTCAAATGAAACGTTATACTTGTTTGCACCATTGGCTCACAGGATGGGGTTTCATAGCATTAAAAGCGAACTGGAAGATTTGGGATTAAAGTTTAAAGAACCGGTTGCTTTTAATAACGTTACTAAAAAGCTAAAAGAATCCCAGGAAGAAAGAAATCGTTTTATAAACAGGTTTACTGCCCCAATTAAAAAAGCCATGAATGAGCATGGCTTCAAATATAAAATAATAGGCAGGCCGAAATCAATAAGTTCAATTTGGGGCAAAATGAAAACAAAGGAAGTCCCATTTGAAGAAGTTTATGATATTTTTGCTGTAAGAATTATTATTGATTCGCCTGAAGAGCAGGAAAAAGCTGACTGCTGGAAAGCATATTCAATTGTTACCGATTTATACAGGCCTAACCCGGATCGTCTTCGTGACTGGATTTCTACACCTAAAGCCAATGGATATGAATCACTTCATACTACCGTAATGAGCAGGCAAGGCAAGTGGGTTGAAGTTCAAATAAGGACAAAACGAATGGACGATATTGCCGAAAAAGGATATGCTGCACACTGGAAATACAAAGAGGCAAAAACTGCCGAAAGTGGTATTGACAAGTGGTTGAGGAGAATTAAGGAAATGCTCAAATCTTCAGAATCGGATGCTCTGAACTTTATTGACGACTTTAAACTTAACCTGTTTTCTGATGAAATTTTTGTATTTACCCCTAAAGGGGAATTAAGAACCCTGCCGGCAAAATCAACAGCTCTTGACTTTGCTTACAGCATACATACCCAGGTTGGCAACAATTGCCTGGGAGCAAAAGTTAACCATAAACTTGTTACCCTGAATCATGAACTTAAAAGTGGTGACCAGGTTGAAATTATTACATCATCCAAGCAAAGCCCAAAACCTGACTGGCTTCAATATGTAACTACAGCAAGGGCTAAAGGAAAAATAAAAACAGCCCTTAAAGAAGAAAAGAAGGCTAAAGCAGAAGAAGGTAAAGAAATTCTGATTAGAAAATTCAAACAGCTTAAACTTGAATATAACCAGGACAATATTCAAAAACTGCTAAATTATTTTAAGCTAAATTCGCCTCTCGACTTGCATTACGAAGTTGCTACAAATAAAATTGGGCTTAAGCAACTAAAAACATACCTGGCTGATTCAGAAAAAACTGGCATTTTAAGCTACCTTAAAAATCCTTTTTCACGCCCTAAGCCTATGGCTGGAAAACCAGCAGAACAAGATGTTATTAGAAAGCAACTCAAAAAGAACCCTGACACCCTGCTAATTGGAGATAACCTTCAGGAACTTGATTATACTCTTTCTTCTTGCTGTACACCCATTCCGGGTGATGACGTGTTTGGATTTGTAACAGTTTCGGAAGGCATTAAAATCCATAGAAATAATTGCCCCAACGCAATTCAGCTTATGGCTAAATTCAGCTATAGAATTATTAAAGCTAAATGGATTAGTAAAGAATCTATAGCATTTCTGTCAGGAATTAAAATTATCGGGATTGATGACCAAGGCATATTAAATAATATTACCAATGTAATTTCCAGTGAATACAACCTAAATATCAGATCAATAAACATCAATAGCGATGCAGGAACCTTTGAGGGAATTGTAATGATTTATATTTATAATACTAAAACCCTTAACCAACTTATCGAAAAGCTTAAAAAAATTAATGGCGTACAGAAAGTAAGCAGGATAAGTAAAAACTAAACTAACTGACAAACAACATGTAAAAGACTTTATTTAAAAACATTTCAAATAAAGAAAGTTTTTATATCTTTACATCCTGAATTTGAATTCTGATTAATTACATGACTTATTATTTTATAATGTACTGAGCAGGCATGAAGGTTACATGGGGGCAAAGTACATGAGATTATAGTTTTGAATACGCAAATGATTGTAAAACTGTCTAGTAACTATAGTTTACACAGATGAAAAAGCTTAAAAAAGAAGACAAAGTTCTCGACAATGTAAAAAGCATATTTTCAACCTATCTTGAAAAAAACGAGCATAGAAAAACACCTGAAAGGTTTAGTATCTTAAAAGAAATTTACCAAACCGAAGGCCATTTTGATGTAGAATCCTTGTATATCAAAATGAAAAATAATAAATACCGTGTAAGCAGGGCAACGTTATACAATACCATTGAGTTGCTTTTAAATTGTGGGCTGGTAATAAAGCATCAGTTTGGCAAAAACGTTGCTCATTTTGAAAAATCATATAAATATAAACAACACGACCACCTTATTTGCAGCAATTGTAATGATGTGTTAGAATTTTGTGACCCAAGATTACAGGAAATTCAAAACTCTGTTGAAAACTTAATGGGCTTTGAAATATCCCACAGAAGCTTTGTTTTCTATGGAGTATGCAAAAACTGCAAAAACACCTCAGAAAGCAGCCAATAAAAAACGGCTTTTTGTAAATAATTAAGAAATATAGCTACAAGCGTAATACTTAAGGAAACATGTTTTTTTGAATAAATGTATTAACGGTTTTATATTGATAACTTTAAAAAAACTTTTCTGTAATTTGCTAAAAAAATCACTATTTTTGAATGCTTTGATAAAAAAACGTGGCTTTATTCGCCTTAATTATCTGATTCATAAATATACTCTTAAATGACCAAGACCTCAAAAGTTGACCTTCTGCTTGGCCTGCAATGGGGAGATGAAGGAAAAGGAAAAATAGTTGATGTACTTACTTCAAAATATCAAATGGTAGCACGATTTCAGGGTGGCCCTAATGCAGGCCATACTCTGATTTTTGATAACAAAAAGTATATTCTGCACACTATCCCTTCAGGGATTTTTCATGAAAACACATTAAATATTATAGGTAATGGTGTTGTTGTTGACCCCGTTATCCTGAAAAAAGAAATTGAACATACTGGCTTAGCTGTTGAACAGCTAAGAAATAAACTATATATCTCAAGAAAAGCACATTTAATTTTACCTTCTCACAGGTTTCTTGATTTTGCAATTGAACAAAACAAAGGAAAAGATAAAATTGGAAGCACCTTAAAAGGAATAGGGCCTGCCTACACTGACAAATATTCCAGGATAGGAATCAGAGCCGGTGATATAGAATCTCCCGAATTTAAAGACAAATACATTAAAGCGAAAAGCCACCATATTGGCATGGCAAAGAATTATAATTGCGAAATAAGTGATTTTGAAGTTGAAAAAATGAACTTTGCTGAATATGAAAAAATGTGGTTTGAAAGTATTGAACTTTTAAAAAAGCTTGTATTTATTGATAGTGAAGTTTTTGTTAATGAAAAGACAGAAGAAGGCATAAATATTCTTGCAGAAGGAGCACAGGGCTCACTTTTAGATATTGATTTTGGCAGCTATCCTTTTGTAACATCTTCCAATACAGTTGCTGCCGGTTCGTGCACCGGGCTGGGGATTGCCCCTTCAAAAATTGGAAAAGTTTATGGAATTTTTAAAGCATATTGCACCAGGGTTGGCAGTGGCCC
>PWND01000155.1 GCA_003557965.1 Bacteroidales bacterium
TATGTCAATAGGAAGCCAGCACCCAGACGATTACGATTTATTACAAAGGGTAAAGCCCCTTACTCACAGACCTCCCAATATCCCGTTTTCCTCGACCCTACCCTTTTGAGCTTTTTTTCTTTTCTAAGCTTCATTATATTTCGGTAAATCGTTGATCTTCCTTTATTCAATCTTTCTGCCATTTCATCGTAAGACGTTTCTGGGTTTTCCCTTAATAAACCAATCAATGGATGGTCAGCATATTTTAAAGTTTCATTTATAGTTTCATTTATAGTACCATATTGAAAATTGTTTGCTCTATTTCTATGAACAATAGCTTTAAATTGGTTTAACTCCTTATCATCATCAAAGACGATATGGGGATATAGCTGAAGTGCCCTTTGAATGCCAGTTCCCAGGCCGCTATATGGCAATATGCCCTTTGATGCATACGAGCACAACACCGGGTTTCGACTCATGGATATTCCTGCCTTAATTTTTTGGATCGTCAGATGATTAAGCAAACTACCTGGATTGATAATCTCTATTCTGTCCTGATAAACAAAAATTCTTACAGGGGCTTCAGAAAAATAGTCACGATGAACCAAAGCATTGACCAGCAACTCTTCAAAAACAATCTTTGAAATCTCAGGCACAGAAGGAGAATTAACGCTTTTACCAGATTGTACTTTGGGCAGACACCTCATTATAAAGCTTATAGACTTTTGAAAAATATCTTTAAAATGCCCAGTATGATCTTCCTTGTCAAGATAATAATCCATATCATTGATGGTCCCTGGGAAAAAAATCGACTTAACAAGAAATGAGGGCTTAAAGATTTGAGGATTTTCTCCAAAAAGAAGCAATCCAGCTAAATTTAGATAATTCCCCTTTGCCAGGTCAAGATTTTCCAGTAACTGCTTTAAATTTTTTTCTCCGCTGGGCATCGAATAGCCATAATATTGTTGAACAAAATGCCTGAAATAGGATTCATCAATAGTGCTAATTTTAGCTTTAGTAGGTGTTTCATCGGCATGCACCTGATCGGAAAACTGAAAAAACCTCCTCAACTCCTCTTTTGAATTAATTTTTCGCTTATCTGCTCCTACTTTTAGCCAAATAATCCCATCTTTGTCAAAATATGGTTTATCGATACCCTCAGGAATGCTCAGACATACAACGACCAAACCTTTGCCAATGACAATATTTTCCGATCTTAACGACACAGGGCTCTTGATATGCTGACTCGCAGTATTGCTAATCATATTATTTAGCCTATTTATGCTATTGATGTTAATCCCAATCAAATCACCTTTATCGGATACTCCAACAAATATCCTGCCTCCCTCTGCATTCGACATGGCAACTATTTCAGAAGACAAGGCTTTTTCATTTTCAATAGTTAGCTTAAATTGTTGCTGGCTGTCTTCTCCCTTTTCTATTATTTTTTTTAACTCCCTCAAGGTCATCCAATCACTCCTATGGATTTATAGTTTCATTTAAAGTTTCATTTATAGTACCACAGAGAAATGAGTTGTCAACAGAAAACATTTTATGGATGACTAATGTTTATTGTAAGTGGCAGCAAATAGCATTAAAGCTTAATATTTTATATAAATAAAATCGCATTTTCTACTTTATCGTGTAATTTTATGTTATTTTCTGAAAAATATTCGTGTCGTATAATGTATTTTTCTATATATTTTATATTGTTTTTTACATGAATAACATTATAATGAATTTGTATTATTGCAGGAGGCGATAAGCATTGGAAAGAAAAATAACAAAATATTTACACGAATGGAAAAAAAGCCCCTATCGTAAACCTCTTATACTTCAAGGTGCAAGACAAGTGGGAAAAACTTATTCAATTCTTGGTTTTGGTCGTGATCATTATGACAATGTAGCTTATTTTAATTTCGAAACAAATCCAGGGCTCAACAAAACCTTTGATGAAAGCATTGAGCCAGATTACCTGGTTCCGATTTTATCAAGGCTCTCCCAACAAACTATTACAAAAGAAAAAACTTTGATAGTATTTGACGAGGTGCAACTTTGTGAAAGAGCATTAACCTCACTGAAATATTTCTGCGAGAATGCCCCTGAATATCATATTATAGTCGCTGGAAGCTTGCTGGGCGTAGCATTAAACCGAGAAGAATTTTCTTTTCCTGTTGGCAAAGTGGATATAAAAACGATGCACCCTATGGATTTTGAAGAATTTTTATTAGCATTCGGTGAATTTCAATTGGTAGATTTAATTCGTAATTGCTTTAAAGAAAACAAAGCTATTCCACATGCTATCCATGAAGCTTGTCTTTCATATTATCGTCAGTATTTAGTGATTGGTGGTTTACCTGAGTGTGTAAACAAATACCTTGAAACAAAAGATTTTATATTGGTCCGGCATGTGCAAAATATGATTCTCGAAAGCTATCTGAATGATATGAGCAAATACAACTCCAACTCCGATTTTAAAAAAACAAGAATGGTTTATGATAATATTACTGTACAGCTCTCCAAGCAGAATACCCGATTTCAATACAAATTAGTTAAACAAGGAGCAAGGGCTTCCGAGATGGAAAATGCCATAGAGTGGCTATCTTTGTCAGGGATCATTACTCGGATTTACCGAATCGAACACCCTTTGAAGCCATTGGAAAATTATCGTGATATTGATGCCTTCAAGATATATGTCTCTGATGTTGGCTTGCTTTGTGCTAAAAAAAATATCGTAGCGGAAGATATTCTATTTCTCAGCAATGAGTTGGATGATTTTAAAGGTGGAATGGTGGAAAACTATGTATGCAACCAGTTAGTTGCAAGTGGTCATCAAAATTATTACTGGGCTTCCGAACGAAGCGCAGAGGTTGATTTTGTTATCTTGCGTGAAGGAAAAATCATACCTATTGAAGTAAAATCTGCTGAAAATACCAAAGCAAAGAGCTTGGATCTTTATATAAAAAAATTCAAACCAGTCTATGCTATAAAATTATCCACCAGAAATTTCGGCTTTGAAGATGGCAAAAAAACAATTCCCCTCTATGCTGCCTTTTGTATCTAATGCATTCCAACTTTTTACTGTTGGACTATAATATAGCCAGGCAATATTAAAACGAAAAAAAAGTCAAAATCATATATGGAGCTAAAAAGGAGAAAAGAGATGAAAAACAAATCAGCTTTCCTCTTGCTTGTTATATTTTTTCTTTTTCATTTAATCCCGGGCTCAGCCATACATTCCACCCTTGCTCAGAATGACCATCATGATTTAGTTGCTGTGGAAATGCCTCTTTACGAAACTTTTTTAAATAAAAACAAGGAAACCATACTCAATCGAATTGGCGCAGGCGCATTTCCTTCATGGTCTCCCGATGGCAGTCTGATAGCTTTTACTCGTGGCAGATGGAATATTCGAGCACACTGGTGGTATAGCTATGACATCTATACTATCCACCCTGACGAAAGCAACGAAAAATGTCTAACCTGCAATAAAAAGGAGCTTGCCCATACTCGCTGGAGAGGGCAACCCCACTGGCATCCCAATGGAGACTATATTGTTTTTACCGCAGAGACTTCCAAATATCCCAGAAAAGGCAACGGAACAAGTCATCGCCCTGGTCTGGGGAGAAATCACAATATTTGGATCATGAAGAGCGATGGCTCAAAGTTTTGGCAGGTTACGGATTACCCTGACAATTGGGGATCCATAAGGCCTGGCTTTTCTCATGATGGCAAAACCCTCTACTGGAACGAAGAATTTTCCATGGAAAAATATCCAGAAGGAAAACACGGAGACCATCATCCAGGATCATTTTGGGGCTGGGAAAATTTTACCTACCGAAAAGGCGAGGAATTGGGTGCCTGGCGTATCAAGTTGGCAGATATTACCTTTGAAGACGAATCGCCATCCATTGA
>PWND01000216.1 GCA_003557965.1 Bacteroidales bacterium
CATATTAATAAAAAACTCTGACATTAGATTGATATTCAAATTAGAAACATTATCTTTGCAGCGTTTTTTAAAAAATTCATTATGAGCTTATTAATTGTTGGAACTGTAGCGTTTGATGAAATAGAAACACCTTATGGAAAGTCGGGGAAAATATTAGGAGGGGCCGGGACTTATATAGGCCTTGCGGCTAGTCAATATACAAAAGACATCAATCTTGTATCTGTAGTTGGAGGGGATTTTCCACAGTCATATAAAGACATTTTAACTAATAATTCTATAGATATTGAAGGGTTGAAAGTAATTCCTGAAGGGAAAACTTTTTTCTGGGCAGGGAAGTATCATAAGAACATGAATCAGAGGGATACATTGATTACTGACTTAAATGTGTTAGCAGATTTTGACCCGGTACTGCCTGAAAGCTATCAAAAAAGTGATTATTTAATGCTGGGTAACCTGACACCTGCAATACAAAAAAGGGTAATTGAGCAAATGGCTGTTCGTCCAAAACTTATATGCATGGATACAATGAATTTTTGGATGGACATTGCATTGAATGATCTTCTGGAAGTACTGACAATGATAGACCTTTTAACAATTAATGACGAAGAAGCACGACAGTTGTCAGGTGAACAAAACCTTGTAGATGCAGCAGAAAAGATTCTTGATATGGGCCCTAAAACCTTAATAGTAAAAAAGGGTGAGCATGGCGCTTTGCTGTTTTCAGAGAATAAAATCTTTCATGCTGCGGCATTGCCTTTAAGAGCAGTGCTTGACCCCACGGGAGCCGGAGATACTTTTGCCGGAGGATTAATGGGGTATATTGCAAAAACAGATGATACTTCTTTTAATAATATGAAAAAAGCTTTAATACATGCATCTGCAATGGCTAGTTTTGCTGTTGAAAAGTTCGGCACAGACCGCTTAACAGAAATAAGCATGAATGATGTAGACAACAGGATAGGAGAATTTTACAATTTAGTTTCTTTTGATATTTAATTTTTAAAAAATTCTTGATAGTTTTTTTTAACTTTATCCGCTTTTTTAAAATAATAATTCATATAAAAAGAATCATATAAAAAATAATTTCCATAAATAAAAATTTTTAGGTCAAATCATGAAAGTATATCAAACAAACGAAATTAAAAACATCGCACTAGTTGGCGGTACAAAATCAGGAAAAACCACTATTGCTGAGGCAATGTTATTTGAAGGTGGTGTGATAAACCGCAGAGGTTCTGTTGATGAGAAGAACTCTGTATCAGACTACAGGGAAATAGAACTTGAACGTCAGGCATCAGTTTTTTCAACCGTTCTTTATTCTGAGTTTAACGGGAAAAAAATAAATATCTTAGACGCTCCTGGTTTTGATGATTACATTGGTGAGGTTATAGCATCTTTAAAAGTTGCTGACACTGCAGCAATGGTAATTAATGCACAAAATGGTGTAGAGGTAGGCACTGAAGTTACATGGCGCCAGGTAAGCCGTCTTAACAAGCCTGCATTTTTCATAGTTAACCAGTTGGAACATGAAAAGGCAAACTTTGATGAGGCAATTCGTCAAATGAAACAGGCTTTTGGTGAAAAAGCTGTAGTTGCACAATATCCAATCAATGCCGGTACAGGCTTCGATACGGTTATTGATGTGTTAAAAATGAAAATGTATAAATTTCCATCAGATGGTGGGAAGCCTGAAATTTCTGAAATTCCGGACTCAGAAAAAGAAAAGGCTGAAGAACTTCATAACGCAATAATTGAGGCTGCGGCTGAAAGTGATGAAGCATTAATGGAAGTATTTTTTGAAAATGGCACCCTGAATGAAGAAGAAACAGCAAAAGGGATTAATTTAGGAATTGCTACCAGAACTATGTTTCCTGTAGTATGTGCATCTGCGAAAAACAACCAGGGGATAAACAGGATTTTGGAGTTTATTACAGAGAACCTGCCTTCTCCAACAGAAGTTGAGCTTGAGAAATCTACAGAAGGCAATGAATTCAAATTTGATGAGTCTGCAATACCGGTAGCATTTGTTTTTAAAACTGCTATTGAGCCTCACCTTGGTGAAGTTTCATTCTTTAAAGTGTATGATGGAACGCTTAATGAATCAATAGACCTTGTTAATACTGCTACTGATTCAAAAGAAAGATTGTCGCAGTTATTTGTTATCGCGGGTAAAAATCGCCAAAAAGTTGACAAAGTTATGCCCGGTGACATTGCTGCTACAATTAAGCTAAAATCAACATATACCAATAATACTCTGACAACCTCTAAAAACCAAAGTGTGGTTGTTGAACCTATAGTATTTCCAGAGCCAAAATACAGAACTGCCGTTAAAGCAAAAAATGCTAATGACGAAGAAAAGTTGGCCACTGTTCTTAAAGAGATGAATAGCATTGACCCAACATTAAAGTTTGAGCAGTCAAAAGAATTAAAGCAGTTGATTTTGTCGGGACAGGGTGAGTTGCATTTGAATGTTGCCAAGTGGATGATTGAAAATCTTGAAAAGATAGAAATTGAGTTTTTCCCTCCAAAAATTCCTTACCGTGAAACCATAACAAAGTCAGCTAAAGCAACGTACAGACATAAAAAGCAATCAGGTGGTGCTGGCCAGTTTGGTGAAGTCCACATGATGATAGAGCCTTATACGGAAGGCATGTCAAACCAGACAGAATTTCCGGTTCGCCAGCAGGAAGAACATAAGTTGTTGTGGGGAGGAAAGCTTGTATTTAATAACTGTATTGTAGGTGGTGCTATTGACTCTAGATTTATGCCTGCTATCTTAAAAGGTATTATGGAAAAAATGGAAGAAGGCCCGCTTACCGGTTCTTATGCAAGAGATATTGTAGTAAACATTTATGACGGGAAAATGCATCAGGTTGACTCTAATGAAATATCATTTAAGTTAGCAGGGCGTAACGCATTTAAGGATGCTTTCAAAAATGCCGGCCCAAAAATACTTGAGCCAATTTATGATGTTGAAGTTGTTGTCCCGGAAGAAAAAATGGGTGATGTTATGACTGACCTCCAGGGCAGGCGCTCAATAATTATGGGAATGGAAGCTGAAGGTAATTATCAGAAAATTAAAGCTAAAGTTCCTTTGGCAGAAATGAACAGGTATAGCACTACACTGAGCTCAATAACAAGCGGAAGAGCTACTTATGGAATGAAATATGCCGAATACCAGCAAGTTCCTTCTGATGTGCAGGATAAGCTTCTGAAGGCGTACGAAGCTGAACAGGAAGAAGAAGATTAAGCAGATTATTGCTCAAAATTATAGTGTAAGGGCTGTAAAACAGCCTAAACCCAAGCTGGGTTTAAACAAAGAAAAGTTGAAAATCAGGCTTCCCTAAGGGAAGCCTGATTTTTTTGTATTAAGAAAACAATTTGTCAATTTTATCTTTCAGGGCTAAATGTGAAAAAGGTTTCGAAATATAATCACTTGCCCCTGCACTTAAACATTTTTCCGGTGTGTCAGACATAATGTTTGCTGAAATGGAAATTATGGGAATAGATGAAAGTGGCTTGCTAAAATTATCTCTGATATACTCAATCGTTTCATAACCATCCATAACGGGCATTTGCATATCCATTAAAATCAAATCATAATTATCCTTCTTGATTTTTTCTATTACCTGTTTTCCGTTTTCAGCAAAGCTGAATTTGTAGCCTAACTTTTGCAATGTTTTTTTTAGAATTAGTTGATTTAACTCTGTGTCTTCGGCTATCAATACATTTAACGGTTTATCAAATTTTTCATCAACATTATTTTGTTTTTGCTTACCTGTCAATTCGTCGGCTTTCCCGTAATTAATAATAAACTCGACAGTTGTTCCCTTACCTTCTTTACTAAAAATACTAATTTTCCCTTTTTTTGCTTTTATTATTTTCTTAACCAACGAAAGCCCTAATCCTGCTTGTCCAATTAGTAGGTTGTCAGCACTGTTATTTTGATGAAATTTCTGAAGTATAAAGTCAAGCTTCGGTTTTGGAATGCCTACTCCGCTATCTATAACAGCAAACTTTAGTGTATATTCACTGTTGTTCTCTGCAATTTTTTCAATATTAACTTCAATGTTCCCTGATTCAGTATATTCTATGGAGTTTTCAAGCAATTTACCAAGAATTTGTTTAAGCCTTAAAGGGTCTCCGACAACTTTTTCAGGTGTGTTCTGAGATATATTTATACTTAGTTTTAGATTTTTTTCTGATAGACGTTGATAAAACACAGGCCTAACCTGGTCTATTACCTTATCTATAACAAAAACTTCTTTTTCCAACTCAAATCTGCCACTTAAGATTTTACTTAAATCATCTAGGCTGTCAAACATTCTGGATATAGCTTTACTTGATCTCTCAAGGTGTTTAACATATATCTCCTGATCTTCTGTAAGCAGGGTGTCTTTAAGCATATCTGTTAAACTGATAATTCCATGTAATGGTGTTCTGAGTTCATTGCTAATATTTGTCAAAAACTGTTGTTTTATTTGTGCTACTCTTTTCAAATCGCTTACATCACTGCCAATAAACATTACCTGTGAAATATTATTTCTGTTATCAAAAAAACATAATGCGGCAATATCAAGCCACAGGCTTTCACCATTTAGATGCCTGAATTCAAGCTTTCCTTCCCACATTCCATTTTTGGAAAGCATTTCCCAAACATGCAATATGTCTTTTTTGCTTACCAGGTCATTAATTTCATAGCAGATTTTTCCTGTCAACTGCTTGTGCGAGTAGCCGGAAAACTCAGAAAACTTTTCATTCACAAACTCAAACTCTTTATTAGCGCTAAATAAACTTATAGCATAAAGCCCGTTTAAGACGCTCTGCATAGTAGTAATTAAGTTTTTTTGATTTTCAGGGTATATGTAGTTTGCAAGGTTTTTTGACATAAAAAGGAAATGGTTATTAATTTAATTCTTAATAAATGAACCTTTAAAGTTATAACAGATATTGGTAAAAGCAAAATAATCTTAAAAAAAGTAACTTATTAGTTGTTATATTGCCGATTTGATAATATGCGTTAAGCGTTCTTCATAATTATAAAGTTGCTTATAATTATTGCAATCACCATAATAAATAAAAAAGTAATATATAACTTTGTTGTTGAGTATATAATTAATCAATTTTATTTAGTATAATCGGAATATGAATTTTAGAAAAGATATAACTGTTTAGTATGCAATATTTTATAATAGTATTAATCATAAAACTCTTATTTATTTACACTGATTTGCAAGCACAAAGCTTTGATGGTGGTTTTAAAGCCGGCCTTGTAGCAAGTGAGGTTTCCGGTGATCAGTTATCAGGCCCTCATAAACTTGGTTTTTATGCAGGAGTATTTACCAATCGAGAAATAACAAATTTTTCGAAGTTACAACTGGAACTAAAATACATATCGAAAGGCAGCAGGGGAGTACCAAGTGAAACTCAGCCACGTGATTACAGGTTTAACCTTGATTATACTGAGATAGCATTGTTTTTTAAACATAATCTTTTAAGATATTCATCACAGTCATATATTCAAAAAATGAGTGTAGAAATTGGCTTGTCAATGGGTGTGCTTGTTAGTGCTTATGAGGAAGAAGACGGTTTGGAGTTGGACTTTTCTAATGAAAGGCCATATAATATTATTGAAGGCAGTATATGGGGGGGATTATATTTTCCTGTATTTGACAATATGGATATTCCTTTTGCAAAGGAAGTTAACCTTAATTTCAGGTTTTCCAATTCCGTTACACCAGTCAGACAACATGCTTCAGGGCAGGTTTACTGGTATAACTGGGGACAATATCATACACTTTGGACATTTGGTATTGAGTTTACGATTTAAATCAAACTAAAATGCAAAAACAAAAGCTAATAATCGCTGTAACCGGTGCCAGTGGTGCTGTTTATGCAAAAAACCTGGTTGAGAAAGTCGAATTACTGGATCATCAAATAGAAGAATGTTGCCTTATTTTTAGTGAGGTTTCCCGACAGGTATGGGAGTATGAACTTGAGGAGAGCTTTCCGAAAAAATTTACTTTTCCTGTATATGACACCGGTGATTTTTTTAGCCCTGTTGCATCAGGCTCATCAGGATATACAAAAATGATTATATGCCCATGCAGTATGGGCACGCTGGGAAGAATTGCTTCCGGCATTGCTGATGACCTTATTGCAAGAGCAGCAGATGTTATGTTAAAGGAAAGAAAATCTCTTATATTAGTTCCAAGAGAAACACCTTTTAACAATATTCATTTGTCAAATATGCAAAAAATTACCAACGTGGGAGGCACTATTATGCCCGCCTCACCCGGCTTTTATTCAAGACCTGCGTCAATTCACGAAATGGTTTCACACTTTACTGACAGGTTGTTGTCGGTAGCAGGTTTTAATTTAAACAGCTTTAAATGGGGAACAGATTAGGTGTTTTCTTTTATTATACTTTTTAAAACCAAAACTGCAAAATTGCGTATAATTCACAAATTGTGAATATGTTTGTACTCGTAACAAAAGAATTAACTTTTACTTTCCGGATATTTTTATATATTTGCATTTTTTTTGATAAAAATGGATAACAAAACAGCTAACAAAAATCACAGAATAACTACTTTAAGAAGGCTTGTTTTAGCACTTAAAGTGCTGCATAAAACTGCCAGGCTGGTGAAATATCCCTTTTTGCTATTTCTTCTATTATTATCAACAGAGTTTCATCAGGCTGTTGAAAGGTCTTCAATGCTCGACAGCAGAGCCCAGCTTAACTTATTAATCGAAAAGAATAATAATGACTTTGATCCTGCATACCTAAATCATATTAATGAGAAAGTTGACTTGATCGTGTCACGTTCAAGATTAAACGGAGCTGTTTTAATTGCTAAAAACGGAAGTGTTATTTATGAAAACTATTCAGGCTATGCTGATTTAAGAAGTCCGAGAAAGGAAATTAATGAAAATACTGTTTTCCAGTTGGCTTCAGTAAGTAAGCAGTTTACAGCAGTGGCTGTTATGATGCTAAAAGAAAAAGGTTATTTTGAGTTTGACGACCCTGTATATAATTACATTAAAGGATTTCCGTATCCGGAAATAACAATAAGGCATTTGCTAAACCATACATCAGGTTTGCAAAACTACATGTATTTGTTAGATAACTTCTGGGATAAAGATCGCTACCCAACTAATCAAGACTTAGTTGACATGTTTGTAAAGTATGAAATGCCTTTAAATTTCAGCCCGGGAAGAAGATTTGCTTATTCAAACACAGGTTATGCATTTTTAGCATTGTTGGTTGAAGAGGTAACAAGTATCTCTTTTGCAGATTATTTAAAAAATGAGCTCTTTTTACCATTGGGCATGAAGAACACCTTTGCATACTGTGTAAATGACAATAATTATATTGCAAACAGAGCGCTTGGGTATTGGAGCAGAAACCCAAGAAGGCTGATACCTGCTGATTATCATGACGGCATTTTAGGCGACAAAGGGATACTTAGTTCTCCTGCAGACCTTCTTCGCTGGAGCCAGGCATTGTCGTTTTTGCCGCCAATTTCGGAAGAAAGCATGTCAGAAGCAACCACCAGGGCGTTACTAAATAATGGAAGATCAGTAAGCTATGGTTTTGGATGGAGATTGAAAAAAGTAAATAACTACGACTTTGTTTATCATCATGGATGGTGGCGAGGTTTCCGAACAGCATTTAAAATAATTCCTGAAAAAGATATTGTAATTATTGCTTTGAATAATACTAACCACAATATCGGGCACATTGTAAGGCAGATAAACAATGTGGTATTGGAAGAATTTAAACCCGAACTATATTTGTTAGCAGAGTCTTATTAGGTTTAATAATAATATTTCTCGCTGACATCTTTTCTTTGATGCTATTAATCAGTGACTTTCAGTGTTTCAACAATAATGCCCCATGTTGTTATAAAAATTTTTATGAAATTTTTATGTAAAATTTGATAAAAATTAACTATATTTACAAACTATATAAGTTGGCATATTAATTGTTCATTATTGAACTTTTTTTAGCATAAACGATGATGAAAAAAACAAATAAAAATCACTATTTTTTAATAAGCCTGATAAGCATATTATTAGTAACTGTAGGTTATGTTTTCTATATCGGCTTATTTTCAAGCTTTCATATAAGCGAAAACAAAAAATCAGGCATAGTATCAAAAACGGCAAAATACCCTGAAAGCACGTACTTGACAAATCATTATTTGGATGATTTTTATATGTCGTTATTACTTGAAGAAGGGATAGTAACTCAGCGTGGAATTGGTTCTAACAGGGCCGGCAAAATAGTTCCGGGAGGACAGATAGTCACTACTGACACTGATGATTACAAAAAGCTTCTGGAAGATTTTTCAGGTGATAATAATTATCAAATAAAAAGGATAGCAAACATTGATAGGTATGGTGTTCCTGAGCGTCTTCCCAGCAATGCGAGATTTCAAATTACACTCCAAAAGGCGAATGCTTATCCTGTACTTAGGAATTATTTAGAGGCAAACAACTTACCAGATACACTTCGTGTAATGAGGATTTTTGATAATAACAAAAAGAGAGCTTTATATATTTTATCGGTTGAGCCTTTAGGATAGGAGATTTTTTAGTCTTTTACATACCTTACTGAAAACCCACATCTTTTATCATCTATTATTTTAAATACATTTTCTTTTTTGCCAATAATGTATCTTAGCCAGGCGTTCATATCGCCAGCTTCTGTTGATGTCCAAAAATCACCGGCTCTGTCAATGCTTAGGAAATCACCATGAACAGTTTTATAACCAGAAAACATAAGATTAAGGCCGGTTTCGCCATTAGTGATAATTTTTGAAAAAGCTTTTTGGGGGCCGCCAAGGGCATTCAGCATATCGTCCCATTCTTCATCGGTAGGCAGGTGCCAGCCTTTCGGGCAGGATTTCATGGCAGCATCCCATGTATATAACCGCCCATGAGTTTCTCCATGATTTAAGTTGTTGTTATAAAACCAGCTTCCCTCGCAGGGAAAATTCAAGTTCTCGGCCATCCAAATTTTATCATTGATTTTTACAGTTTGATAAACTTTGCCGCCCATTTCAAGTTTTGCGCTGCTTTGCTCAGTCATGGCATTGGTTTTTGTAAAACAAGAGTTAGCAGTAAAATTACACAAATTAAAAATGAAAAAAAAATAATATTATGATTTTTATGTATTTATTGCTCATATTTTTTTTGGTATGTGTAAATTCACCTTTATTTTTCTAATTTTGCTGTTAATATAAAGATGGCATTTTGGTTATTATATAATAGCATATTAATATACTTTATATCAAAGTTTTTACATTATTCAGATTAAAAAAATAAACTTATGAAAAAAGCTTATGTATTTCCCGGACAGGGTGCACAATTTGCTGGAATGGGCAAAGAGTTATACGAAAACTCAACAAAAGGAAAGGAATTATTTGAGAAGGCAAATGAGATATTAGGGTTTAAAATTACAGACATAATGTTTAACGGCACTGATGAGGATTTACGTCAGACAAAAGTAACACAGCCGGCTGTTTTTTTACATTCAGTAATTTTAGCCACTACGCTAGGTGATAAGTTTGTACCTGATATGGTTGCCGGTCACTCTTTAGGTGAGTTTTCAGCCTTGGTAGCTACCCAATCATTAAGTTTTGAGGATGGTTTAATATTAGTATCCAAGAGGGCAACTGCAATGCAAAAAGCATGTGAAGCTGAACCATCAACTATGGCAGCAATAATTGGGATTGATGATAAAACGGTAGAAGATATTTGTTCGTCAATATCAGAAGTTGTGGTTCCGGCTAATTATAACAGCCCCGGGCAATTAGTAATTAGTGGAAGTTTAAAAGGCATAGACCTTGCCTGTGAAAAAATTAAAGCTGCCGGTGCTAAAAGGGCCTTGCCTTTAAAAGTAGGTGGAGCATTTCACTCACCACTTATGGAACCTGCAAAACAAGAGTTGGCACAAGCAATTAATGAAACATCATTTAGCTCACCAATATGCCCTGTTTATCAAAACGTTAATGCACAGGCTATGGTTGAGCCGGAAAAAATAAAACAAAATCTTGTAGAGCAGCTAACATCACCGGTATTATGGACACAAATCATGAAAAATATGATTTCTGACGGCGCTTCTACATTTGTTGAAGTGGGGCCCGGAGCTGTATTGCAAGGCCTTGTTAAGAAAGTAAGCAGAGATATTGAAGCTTATAGTGCTTAATACTTTATAATGCTATTATCTGTAACACTCTTTATTTTAGGCTTCGTTGTATTAATATACGGAGCAAACTTGCTGGTTGATGGTTCGGCATCTATTGCAAAGAAATTTAATATCCCTAATATCGTTATAGGGCTAACAATAGTAGCTTTAGGAACATCGAGCCCCGAACTTGTCGTAAACCTTGCAGCCAGCTTTACAGGCTCAGCCGATGTTGCCATGGGCAACATATTAGGCAGTAATATTTCTAATATTTTACTGGTTCTGGGCTTTGCCGCAATTATTTATCCACTAAAAGTGAACTACAACACAAAGTGGAAAGAAATACCTTTTGGACTTTTTGCAGCAATTATTATAGGTGTTCTTGTAAATGACAACCTTATTGACAGTAATATTGCTTTTTTATACAGAAGTGATGGCATTGTATTGATTGCATTTTTTATATTGTTTATGTCATATACGTTCAATATTGCAAAGCAAAAAGACTTCAAGGCAGATGTAGATATTAAAGAGTATGGCAAGATAAAGTCATGGCTAATGATATTGGCCGGAATTGGCGGGCTTGTATTAGGCGGTAGCTGGATAGTTGACGGTGCTGTAAATATATCAAAGTTTTTGGGTATTAGTGAAGCCGTAATCAGTTTGACAATAATTGCTTTCGGGACTTCTTTGCCTGAGCTTGCAACCTGTGCAGTTGCCGCTTATAAAAAGAATGCGGATATTGTAATTGGCAATATAATCGGGTCAAATATTTTTAATGTATTCTTTGTCCTTGGCGTTAGTGCTACAATTAAGCCTATCCCTTTTAATGAAGCCCTGAATTTTGACGTACTCGTTGGGATATTTGCTGCACTTCTGCTGATTTTATTTTTAATAATACCTCCAAAAAACACTATAGGAAAGTGGCAGGGCTTATTACTGCTGTTATTTTATGTAGCTTATATTGTTATATTATTTTTAAGGGGATAAAGTAAAAAGCACTAACACATTACAGCAAAAGGTGGTTTTTTATTTCACCTGAGTTTACCAGTTTATGTAGTGCCGGCAGGTATAGGCTTTTTTGGAAGTAATCAAGATATGCATTGTTATGTAAATCCGACCCCATAAAATCAATCATATTGTTTTCAATTAATTTTTCTGCCAGTTTTTTTGCCTGTATTGAGTAATTTCCTGATAAGGAAATCATATTAACCTGAAAATACACGCCTCTGCTTTTGAGGTCTTCAAATTTAGAAAAATCATCATACCAGTACATATATCTCTCAGGGTGTGCAATTACAACTTTATAATTATTTATTTGAAGCTCAAATATTTTATCATACAGGTCAGGAGGAGGTAAAAAATATGGTAGCTCAACAAGAATAAAATTATCCTTTAGGGTAAGGATATTTCCGGATTTTAAATGAGCATCAAATCCGTCATCTAAACAGTATTCAGCAGCAGCAGCTACTTCAATATTAATGTTCTGCGAAACAAGAGCTTTTTTTACTTCTTCCAGCCCTGACAAAATATCACTGGGCTCATTTTGGTACATGTCGGCCATTATATGCGGGGTAGTAATTATTTTTTCATACCCCAGTTCTTTAAGCCTTCTAATAATAAAAACAGAAGTTTCAATATCACTAACACCATCGTCAATTCCGGGAATCAGGTGCGAGTGCATATCAACCTTAAGAGCTGAGATGTCAAGCATTTCAGATAAAGAGCCGGATTTAAATATATTCTTAAAAAAGCCCATATTGTTTTTAGGGAAAATATTTTTCTTTAAACCATTTAAGTGTTATTTCAATACCTTTTTCAATTTTTACTTTAGGTTCATAGCTCAAAACATTTTTCGCTTTTGAAATATCGGCAATTGAGTGTAGTATGTCACCTTTTCTTTTGTCTCTGTGTATTGGCTTAATACTGGGTTTGTCTGCGGCGCTTCGTATTATTTCAAACAGCTTATTAACGGTTGTTTGTTCACCAACAGCAATGTTAAAAATATTTCTACTATTGTTTACAGGGGCAAATAATGCTTTTATATTGGCTTCAACAGCATTTTCTACAAAGGTAAAGTCTCTTGATTGTTCACCATCACCGTTAATATAAGGTCTTTCGTTATTAAGTAGTGCAAAAATAAACAAAGGTATAGCAGCTGCATAGGCTCCTGATGGGCTTTGCCTGGGGCCAAAAATATTAAAATACCTCAAACCTACAACCGGCATGCTGTAATTCAAAGCAAATACTTCTGCATAAAGCTCATTTACCAACTTAGAAACAGCATAAGGCGATAATGGGTTGCCAATGAAATCTTCCTTCTTTGGTAAGTGAGGGCTGTCGCCATACACACTGCTGGAACTTGCATACAAAAACCTTTTTACTTTATTGTCTTTTGCTGCCTTAATAACATTTAAAAAGCCTGATACATTTGAGTTATTGGTAGCAACCGGCTCTTTAATTGATCTTGGAACAGAACCAAGAGCCGCCTGATGTAAAACATAATCCACATCTTTACATGCCTGGTTGCATATTTCGGCATCAATAATATCGCCTTCAATTAGCTCAAAATTTTTCAAGCCAAGAAATGGTTTTATGTTTTCTTTAAATCCTGTGGAAAAATTATCCAGAACCTTTACTTTTCCTGCACCATATTTTAATAAGTATTCAACTAAATTTGAACCAATGAACCCGCCACCACCAGTTACCAGGAACACAAAGTTTTTCAAATCATTGTTATGAAAAGGGGTGTTATACATTTATCGTTTTAGGTATTGATTTTCATAATATTTTTGGTAATCTCCTGAAGTTACATTATTTAACCATTCTTTATTATTAAGGTACCAGTCAACGGTTAATTTCAGGCCTTCTTCAAACTGCACTGATGGCTTCCAGCCAAGCTCGTTTTGCAACTTTGAAGCATCAATAGCGTACCTGAGGTCATGTCCTGCACGGTCTTTTACATATGTAATAAGTTCCTCAGATGTGTTTTCAGGGCGTCCAAGTTTTTCGTCCATTACCTTGCATAATACCTTTATAAGGTCAATGTTTTTCCATTCGTTATGTCCGCCAATGTTATAAGTGTCGCCAACTTTACCATTATGAAAAATTACATCTATAGCCTCTGCGTGGTCAATTACATAGAGCCAGTCACGCACATTTTCTCCTTTTCCATATACGGGTAATGGCTTGTTATTAATTATATTATTAATAAACAAAGGAATTAGTTTTTCAGGAAACTGGTTTGGCCCGTAATTGTTAGAACAATTTGAAATAATAATTGGCAATTTATATGTATGATACCATGCCCTGACAAAATGGTCACTCGAAGCTTTTGAGGCTGAGTAAGGGCTTCTTGGATCATAAGATGTTTCTTCGGTAAAGTGCCCGGTATCTCCTAATGACCCATATACTTCATCTGTTGAAACATGAAAAAACAAATTTTCTTTATTTTCTTCTCCCCATATTTTTTTTGATGCATTTAACAGGTTAACCGTGCCCATTATATTTGTTTGAATAAAGGCTTTGGGGTTAGAAATTGATCTGTCAACATGAGATTCTGCTGCCAGGTGAATTACAGCATCAAATTGTTCCTTTTCAAATAGTGCAAATATGGCTTCATCATTATTAATGTCTTCTTTTATGAATTCATAATTCGAATAACCTTCAATATCTGACAGATTTGTTAGGTTCCCGGCATAAGTTAAACAGTCAACATTGAATATTTTATATTGGTTATATTTTTTTACAAAATGCCTTACAACATGAGAGCCGATAAAACCCGCACCACCTGTTATTAGAATTTTTTTCATTTTTATTTAAATTTAAAAGAAACATTTTTGCTGTTTCACTATTATAAAATCGTTGTATTTGTAGTATTTAGAGAGTTTTTATTTATCAAATATATTATCATTCAGGTTTAATTGCCAGCTCCATGCAGATTTTAGCATTTCCTTTAAGTCTTTTTCTGCCTGCCATTCAAGTTTCTTTTTAGCTTTATCTGCATTAGCATACACTTCAGGGACGTCACCCGGTCGTCTGTCTGTTATATTATATGGTACTTTTACATTATTTACATTTTCAAAAGTGTTTATTACTTCTAAAACGCTATATCCATTGCCGGTTCCTATATTAAAAACTTCAATTTTTTCTTCGTTTTTATATGTAATTAGCCTCTGTAAAGCATTTACATGTGCTTTTGCAAGGTCGGTAACATGTATATAATCTCTGACACATGTGCCATCTGGTGTATTATAATCATTGCCAAAAACTTCAAGTTTTTTATGTTTTCCTGCTACTGTTTGTGTGAGAAAAGGGACGAGATTATTTGGTTTACCTATTGGGAGCTCTCCTATTAATCCTGATTCATGGGCACCAATAGGGTTAAAGTATCTTAGCAATACTCCATTCAGTTTTGTCACACTTGAAACATCAGAAATTATTTCTTCACAAATTCTTTTAGTATTTCCATATGGCGATAATGCCGGCTTAACAGGAAATTCTTCGGTAACCGGCAGGGAGTCAGGCTCACCGTAAACAGTGCATGAAGAAGAAAAAACAATATTCTTACATCTAATTACTGCCATACAATCCAAAAAGTTTACCAATG
>PWND01000283.1 GCA_003557965.1 Bacteroidales bacterium
GAAGATGATAAGATTGTTTATTACGACTCAAAAGACACAGTAAGAATCAAGCTGGGTGAGCGTGAGGTATGGCTGATGGATGAGTCAAGAAGAACAAAAAGCAAACGAAAAGTGCCAAGTTTCAGAGATAACTGGGAGGGAATTGATATTGGGATGAATGCATATTTAACACCATCCCATTCATTGTCACTAGATTCTGAAGCAGAGTATCTTGACCTGGAATTAAACAAATCATGGGTGATAAACTTTAATGTTTACCAAAGAAATTTCCCGGTAATTAGCAATAATTTTGGGTTTTATACCGGTATTGGCTTTGGATGGAACAACTATAGACTCAACGACAGGTCAGTTACTTTGCAGTACGACCAGGATGAAATTACCTACAAAATTGAAGACGATATAAGAATGAGCAGAAACAAATTTGTATTGTTTCATTTAAATATTCCTCTTATGATGGAAGTGCAAACACATGGAGACAGAAGATATCAAAGATTCAACCTGGCAGTAGGTGGTAACCTGGGAATTCTTATGAGCTCTTATACAAGGCAAAAGTATGATTTAGATGGTAATACTATGAGAAGAAAAGTTAAGGAGAATTACCATGTGAATCCATTCAGGTATGATGCTACTGTTAGAATAGGTTATGCTGGAGTTAACTTGTTTGCCACTTACGCTTTAAATACTTTATTCAGAAGCGGTAAAGGCCCTGAACTGCACCCGTTTTCGGTAGGTATTACTCTAACTCATTAATATTGCTTAAAAAACTGAACTAACATGTTGTTTTTAACAACAAATAAAGCAGAAACCTTATCAAAAGGTTTCTGCTTTATTTTATATAGATAAATTATGAAGAATTATTATTTATGAGTTTTTTCACTAGAGACAGTTAATCTTTTTCTGCCTTTAGCTCTTCTTGCAGCCAAAACTTTTCTTCCATTTGCTGTTTGCATTCTCTTAATAAAGCCATGTTTATTTTTTCTTCTCCTTTTCGAAGGTTGATATGTCCTTTTCATTTTATTTAAAATTTTTATTGATCAAAAAAATGCTTACTCTACAGTCCTTTTTCCTTAAAGGAGTGCAAAGATAAGCATTTTTTTTTAACGCACAATATCAGTTGTGAAATATTATTTTTTCGGAGCTGCTTTAATAGTTTCTACAAGGTAATCCCAAAACATACCAACCGACCTAATATTAACTCTTTCATCAGGAGAGTGTGGGTTTTCTATTGAAGGCCCGAAAGAAATCATGTCAAGGTTTGGTGCAACTCCGCCAATAAGTCCACACTCTAATCCGGCGTGAATAACTTTTTGCTCAGGAATTTTTCCAAACTTTTTATTATACACTTCTTTCATTGTTTTAAGTATCGGCGAGTTTACATTTGGTTTCCATCCCGGATATGCTCCATCATGTTTAACCTCTGCATCAGCCAGTTCAAATACTGACCTGATCATATTAGCAAGATCTTGCTTTGCAGAATCAACCGAACTTATTTGTAAAGTAGCTATTTCAATTTTCCCGTTATCTGATTTCAATACAGCAAGGTTTGTACTTGTTTCAACAACCTCAGGCATATCGCCTATCATTCTGATAACGCCGTTTGGACATCCATATACAGCATTAAAGAATTTTTTCGACACCTTCGGGTCAATAATTTTTGAAGGAGCTTCAGTTTTTAATGCTTTTACAGAAACATCAGGGTCAATTGAGCCAAGCTCGTTAATTACATCTTTTTCCATACCAGCTACAAACTCTTCGAACTTTTTTGCATTGTTTTCAGGTACTGTAACCACAGCAAAAGCTTCCCTTGGTATAGCATTTTTTAAACTTCCACCTTCTATTGATGCAATTTCTAAGCCCATAGTCCTGTTTGCTTCCCACATAATCCTGTTAAGGATTTTGTTAGCATTGCCGCGTCCAAGATTAATATCAAGCCCTGAGTGCACACCTTTTAATCCTTTAACTTCAATCTTATATGCAGCATGTCCGCTTGGTGTACTTTGTTCATCATAATTGAAAACAACATACGTGTCAATACCACCAGCACATCCTATGTATAATTCTCCCTCCTCTTCAGAGTCAAGGTTTATTAAAATATCGCCTTTAATAAAACCGGGCTTCAGGCCAAAAGCACCGCCCATGCCAGTTTCCTCATCTACAGTAAACAAACACTCAATAGGCCCGTGCTCAATATTTTTATCCTGAAGAACTGCTAAAGCTGCAGCTACTCCAACACCATTGTCAGCTCCAAGAGTTGTCCCGTTCGCTTTTACCCAATCTTCATCAATTATTGGTTCAATAGGATCCTTGGTGAAATCATGGTCTTTGTCACTGTTCTTTTGTGGTACCATGTCTAAATGCCCCTGAAGCACTATAGTTTGACGATCTTCCATGCCCTTGGTGGCAGGCTTCCTTATAATGACATTGCCTGTTTCATCAACCGCTACATCTAAGCCAAGCTTTTCACCAAAATTTTTAGTGTATTCAATTATTTTTTGCTCGTGCTTTGAAGGGTGAGGAATATTACAAATGTCTTCAAAAATTTCCCAAACAGCCTTTGGGCTTAGTTCACTTAATACTTTACTCATAATAAATAAATATTTTTAGGTTTATTAATAATTAATTGAATTTCAATTAGTTGTTATTTCGTTATTTTACAATTTGTAAAAATACAAAGTTCTGAGAGATTATCAATGAGATAATGTGTTTTTCAAAAAAAAATGGGCTGAAGGTTTTTTAATTATTGCTTATATTGCTTGCAGAGTATGACTTTTATTAGCTTTACATTAATAAAGATATACGATAACCTTCGTATTAAAGTATTCTTCATCAAAATAACTGCTAAGATTAATAACTTTATATTGTTTATTTATATTTTGTAATTCTTTGCTAACATCGCCGCCTTTAAGGTAAATAATTCCATTTTTAAAATCATTTTTACTTTCCGGATTAATTTTATTCTTTGTCAGCTTTACAAAGTCCTCCAGGTTTGTAACTGCCCTGCTTACAACAAAATCAAATGAGGCATTTATTTTTTCAGCTCTTTCATGAACTGCATTAACATTATTTAATTTAAGCGATTCACTAACTGCATTAACTACTTTTATTTTTTTCCCTGTTGAATCAACTAATAGAAATTTACATTCCGGGAAAAGAATAGCGAGAGGTATACCTGGAAACCCTCCCCCGGTACCTATGTCTATTATGCTTGTGCCCGCACTGAACCTGAAATAGTGCCCAATTGTTAATGAGTGCAATACATGGTGTGTATAAAAGTTATCCATGTCTTTTCGGCTGATAACATTTATTTTTTCGTTCCATTCTTTATATAAAGGATAAAGCGCATTAATCTGCTTTATTTGTATTTCACTAAGCCCGGGAAAGTATTTTCTTATTTCATTCATCAATACAAGTATATGCTATTAAGATGTTCAAAAACTTTTTTGTATTTAAAGCAACTAATCCTGCTGCTTATACTCTCATATAAGCTGATGCCAAAGTACCGTCGAACCTCGCTATTGTGGCAATAACATATTATAGCTTGTATTTCTTCCAATTATTAATTATTATTCCGGGAATTCGACTAAAATGGCTATCATTATTAGTCACCAGAGTCATTTCGTTCTCAATGGCAACTCCTGCTATTAACAGGTCTATGTCGTCAACTGTAGTTCCGGATTGTCTGAGTGTTGAATATATTTCAGATGAAATCTTAACGGATTTTTCTGTTAGGGGTATGATGATATTTTCGGATACGAATTCTTCGAATATACTCAACTGTTTAAAAGCATTCTTTGCCAATAAATCACTTGTTATTTCATAGTAAGTTATTAAGGATATTTCAATGATATCATAATGGTCAAGATATTTCTCGAAATTC
>PWND01000139.1 GCA_003557965.1 Bacteroidales bacterium
CACCGGTTACATCGTATGATAATGGTAAGGGGTTTACAAAAACCTCTACCGTATCCGTATATCCTACACATCCATTTATATCAATAATTTCACAGTAATAATCACCAGTATCCCATGCATAAAATACCGGAGAATCGTCACCTACTAACAAACCTTCATCTAACTCATACCACTGATAGCTTATTGCATTTAAAGCAAAAGCTTCCATTTCAACATAATCACCATCGCAAATTTCTGTATCTCCTATTACAAATATTTGTGTATTAAGAGCAGGGATAAGCACCACTTCAGCACTACCATTCATTATTGCCTCACAGTTCGACACCTGTTCAATTGCTAAAACAGTATATATACCAGCTTCTGTTTGTAAACCAAAGCTAATATCTGCACCGGTTCCTGGTACCGGCGAACCTACAGCTACATCATCCAATAATAATTGATATTCTACATTTAATTCCGAACCACTTAAGCCAACTTCTACTCCATCGGCACCTTCACAATATTCTCCACCACCGGTAACATCAAATGCTGTTGGCAGAGGTTGAATTTCAACTTCTACACTGCCGTTCATTGGTGCTTCACAATCTGAAGCTTGGCTATATGCAAAAACTGTATATATTCCTTCATCTGTTTGTAATCCAAAGCTAATTTCAGCTCCTGTTCCTTCAACAACTGCACCGATATCAACTCCGTTTAATTGCAACTGATAGTCTATCCCAACCTGAGAGCCATCAAGGCCAACATCCACTCCTGCTTCACCTTCACAATAAGAACCACCACCAATTACATTAAAAACATCAGGCATTTCTTCAACAATTATATCTGTATCACCCTGCATTAAAATCTCGCAGTCAGTAACCTGGTCAACACCCAAAACAGTATAATTTCCTTCTGCCGTTTGCAAGCCAAAACTAATAGGGTCTCCTGTTCCGGCGATTGGTCCATCAATAATAGCATCATTTAGCAAAAGAAAATAATTAATTCCTGGCTGAGAATTATCTAAACCTACTTCTAATCCAGCACCACCTTCACAGTAAACTCCACCACCAGTTACATTATATTGACTTGGTAATGGATTTACTGTTATTTCAGCACTGCCGTCCATAATCACTTCGCAAGAAGATGATTGTTCTACAGCCATTACCGTATAAATTCCTTCTTCATTTTGCAAACCAAAACTTATTGCAACTCCTGTACCTGATACTGAAACACCAGTATCTACATCATCCAACAATAGTAAATAATCTATTCCGTTTTGTGAGCCATCAAGACCAATCACGACACCATCTTCTCCATCACAAATATCTCCACCACCTGTTACATTAAAAATAAGTGGCAATGGGTCAATTGTAACAGTTATAATATCCGAATTAGTTAAACAGCCATTATCATCAAGAACTTCAACAAAATACTGTCCTGAAACATCAGGATAAAATATTGGAGAGTCTGCACCCGGAATTAATCCACTATTAAGTTCATACCATTGATAAGAAACAGCCTCTAAAGCAAAAGCTTCCAGTTCTGCTTCATCACCTTCACAAGCTTGTCCTTCAGTAACTTGTTCTCCATTAAAGAATACTAAAATATTCGGTGCATCATACCTGGATATAGTAATTTCATTGGAAATTCCTGAACAATCGTCATCGGTAACTAATACATAATATGTTCCGGTTTCTTCAGCAATATAGCTATCATTATTAGCCCCGGCAATTTCAATTCCATCACGATACCATTGATAAGTATTAAATCCCGGTGTTGCTTCTAATGTTGTATTAATTACTTCACCTTCACAATATTCAGTATCATCATCAGTTGTAATCTCAACATCGGGTTCAGGAATAACATTTACAGTTACATCATCTGTTATTGTACCACATACATTAGTAATATCAACTGTATAATTGGTGGTAGTATTTGGAGAAACAGTAACTGAGGCAGTAGTTTCACCAGAATGATGCCAAAAGTATGCGGTTCCGCCAGATGCTTCTAAAACAGCTTCCTCTCCCTCACATATTGTTTGGTCTTCACCTGCTGTACCTTCAGTAATATCTATAGCTTCTATTGTAACCTGTTCTCCAATCACATAACACTCTTCTGTATGATCAAAAACCGTTAACCTGAAAGTTGTTGTTTCGATAATGAGATATTCCGGATTTGACTCATCCAATGGAGCTATTAACACACCTAATGGTGGGATTGTCCAACGATATTCATAAGGTGGTACTCCACCCTGGGCCGTGGGGCTTCCGCCTAATGTAATTAAATCATCTACACATACCGGGTTTGGCCCATCATAAATATCAACAACAAGATCGCAATCACGCAGCTTGAGAATTTCGCTTCCTGGTATTACACTAATATCTTTAAAGTCTTTTCTTGCTTCACCTTCCCCTGGTTGTTCAACTACAATTTTTGTTTGAACTGTTTGTCCGCTGGCATCTTTAACCATTAAAAAATATGTACCGGCTTCAATATTTTCATTTTTGGGAAAAGAAAAAGATTTATCATCTGAAGTATGCCAATCATATACTATTGGCTCAAGCAATTCCCAGTTATATTCATAGGGTGCCCTACCACCTTCGATATTGATAATAATTTTTCCGTCATCACCATTATAAGAAGTCACATGGTGAATTTCAATTGATTCAAATTGTAATTGAGCCATTGAATAAAAGGATGGCAAAACAATAAGAGATATTAAAACAAAAAACCTAACAACACAGGTTTTAAGTAGGTATTTTGCCGTTTTTTGAGAGGTAAAGGTTGTCTTCATATTTAAAGATTTTATAATCCAGATCTATGTGTTCGAAGTAAAATTGTTTAATATTTAATTAATAAAAACCATTTTCTTTTGTAAAATGTTTAGATTCACCCATACATTTTTGGTAATTCATACAAAAATAACATTAAATAATCAAAAAAACAATCAATTAACATGTAATACAATAAAATCACGTAATTATACGAAAGTATTTTTACTGACTTATTGCTTTTGATTATCATTTTCAATCAGAAAACATTATATATTTCACAATTTTTTACGAAATATTAAATCAATTGGTTACGTAGTAAAGGAAATTTTGTTGGCGGTTGATTGGTTGATTTCGGATTTCGGATGTGGGATTTCGGATCACGGATTTTCTTAACAGTTAATTTTTTAACCACTGAGGGACACAGAGAGACTTTCAGCTTTCAGCTTTGAGCTTTCAGCTACTCAGCTTTCTCAGCCTCAACCTCAATCTCAACCTCAACCTCAACCTCAGCCTTTAATAAGCTAATAAGGTTTTGGTAGTTGTGGGGATGCAATTTGCTACTAAGGTTAAAAAAAAAGATAAGGTTTTTTAAAATTGAGCTTTCTCTGCCTTAACCTTATCCTCAAACGATTAAACGACTCAACGATTAAACAATTAAACAAATAAAATAGAACACAGATGACGCGGATTAGACTGATTTTCACGGATTTCTTTATCGGTGATTATATATTTACATAGCGCCCATTGCGAAAACCTTTGCATACATTGCGGTTAAGCTTTTTTTAATAAACCTTCCTTTCACCTTTCAGCTTTGAGCTTTCAGCTTTGAGCTTTCAGCTACTCAACCTCAACAATGAAACAATGAAACAATGAATCAATGAATCAACACACTTCTATTTTACTTCTTTTTCAAGAAAAGCCATACAGTTATCTTCTATTCGTTTGGCAATATTATCATCATTTGCACGAATAAATTTTTCTCCTGCAATTTTCTCATAAAGTTCAATATATCTGTCTGATACTTTATTCACAAACTCCTTAGGCAGTTCAGGTGTTTTTTGTCCTTCTTTGCCCTGGAATCCGTTTTCCATAAGCCACTCTCTAACAAATTCTTTTGA
>PWND01000245.1 GCA_003557965.1 Bacteroidales bacterium
TAATCGCCTAAAATAGCTGCATTAGCATCTTGTGCAAACGTCTTAAATGATGTCCTTTCTAGAAGTATTGTCACTTTCCAATTTTTTAAGTGGGCATCTATTCCCACATAATTGTTTTGAAGGGCCAGGGGTCTAAAAAGCTGATTCAACGGATAAAAGGCTATTGTCATTCCACATCGACGACCCAAAGCCTGGGTCTAAACATTCGGTATGACATGCTGAAGAGGTTGACAAAAATCTTCTTCTTATGCAATGTAATTAAAAATATATAACTATATTTGCTCGCCTTAAAGGTATTTATTATAGATAAACAATATTTTGTTTACATTTTATCAAATGAAAGGAACACTATCCTTTATACTGGTGTAACAAATAATTTATAAAGGCAATATTCTGAACATAAGCAGTCTATTATTAAAGGATTTACTCATAGGTATAATGTAAATAAACTTGTTTATTTTGAGCTTTTTGACAGCATTGATAAGCAATTGCAAGAGAAAAACAGATAAAAAAGTATTCTCGCATAATGAAAGAGAACCTAATAAATGGACTTAATCCTGAGTGGAGTGATTTGATAAGATGGGGATGGCTCAATAATCCATAATAACTATAATTTTACAAATGGAGAAATTATACCAGATATCGTTAAGCCTGCTTCCTGGTGTTGGAAGTATAACGGCAAAAAAATTAGTATCATACTGTGGAAGTGCTGAAGCAGTTTTTAATGAAAAAAAGCAGGCATTAGTAAAAATCCCAGGTGTTGGCAATAGCTTGGCAAATTTAATAACCAGGCATAAAGTTTTCGAATTAGCTGAAAAGGAATTAAAGTTTTTGGCAAAAAACGGGATTCATTTTTGCTATTTTCTTGATGATATTTATCCACAGAGGTTGAAGCATTGTGTTGACAGCCCTGTAGTATTGTTTTACAAAGGCAATATTGACTTTAATCCTGAAAAAGTTGTCAGCATAGTTGGAACCAGGAGCGCTACTGATTATGGAATTGAAAAGGTTAAAGAAATTGTAGAAGGGCTATCAAAACATAAAGTACTTATTGTTAGCGGGCTTGCTTATGGCATAGATGCAACTGCCCACAAAGAAGCAATAAAAAATGATTTGCCAACAGTAGGCGTATTAGGCCACAGCCTCGACAGGATTTATCCACCTTTGCATGGAAAAATAGCCAGGCAAATGCTTGATAAGGGTGGTTTGGTTAGTGAGTTTTTTTCAGGCACAAAGCCTGACAGGGAAAACTTCCCGAAAAGAAACAGAATTATTGCAGGCTTATCGGATGCTGTATTAGTAGTAGAAGCTGCAAAAAAAGGCGGCGCACTAATAACAGCAAATATTGCCAATTCATACGACAGAGATGTTTTTGCTGTACCAGGACGCAGCAATGACGAATTCAGCAGGGGCTGCAATATATTAATTAAGTCACATAAGGCAAACTTGGCCGATTCTGTTGAAGATATTGAATATATAATGGGATGGGATGCTGAAAATAACAAGCAAAGATCTATACAAAGGCAAATGTTTGTAGAGCTGGATGAGAGTGAAGAAAAAATTTATTCTCTGTTAAAAGAAAACGAAAATGCAGCAATTGACTATATAGTATCGAAATCGGGTTTCACTCCCAGTAAAGCATCCTCTGTTCTGCTAAATTTAGAATTTAAAGGTTTAGTAAGACATTTACCCGGCAAGGTATTTAAGGCCGTATAGTCAGATTAGCAACCTCCTTCAATAGTAATTTCAAGAGTTTCAATATCCGGCACAATAGATTCTGCATCTTTAGTTGATTCTCCGGCAACATTCATAAAGCGAGGAAAATCATATTTAGCTTTATCTTCTGAATAAAACCCATAAGCAGGCTTAAATTCCTTTATCACATATTCAAATGCTTTATTAAATCCACCCTGTAGAACAAATACATTATCAATACCTATTCCAACCATTAAAAACTGCGCAAAGTGAGCTTCGGCCTCAGTTGAGGCAACAATAATTTTGGGCTTTTCGAGGCTTAACAGGCTCCGGCTTCGTTTTTGCATAATATTCTCTAAAGGAATATTCAAGGCATTATTGATATGATTTATTTCATATTCCTCTATGCTGCGTATATCAACAAATAAGTAATCTCTTTCCCTGCCTTCAGAAAAAATATGCTTCAGTTCAAAAAATGTTATTTTCGTTTCTTTACCGGTAATTTCAGTCAATACCTGGTTTTTACTTAATTTATAGTTTTTTGCAGTAAACCACTGAAAGCCCAATGCAAGTATTATTACGGCAAAGTATAATAACACACTATTGTTTAATTGCTTTACAATCATATTAGTAAAAATTAAATTAGCACCCTACTCTATCATCAGGAACAACTATTTCAATCATTTTCCTGACAGGCGTTGATTGCTTTGGTTGTTCTGGTTTTTTCATTTTCATAAAATATTGTCTTGCATTAGAAATAAACCTGCTATTAAATTCATCCATCAAGTTGCCTTCATTCAGTTCAAATTTATCAGAAAAAAACAGGTCAAAAAATCCGTTTAAGCCACCTTTAAGAACAAAAACATTATCATATCCGGCTCTTGAGGCCAACGCCCATGCCTTCACAGCTTTAGCCTCCCCATTTGAGTAAAAAACTTTTTTCAGTTCATCATCTCTGAAAAACTGCCTGTATTGCCTGTTAAAAATATTTTCCAGGGGGATATGTATCGCAGTCGGTAAAGTAAAGAGCGATACACTCAAAGAATCTCTTACATCAACCAGGACAAAGTCATTAGCATTATTAATAATCTTATAAGCAGCTTCCACCGGGCTGATATAAAATTTTTCAGACTGATAGTTGGCCATAATTTCTTCAGGTGCTTTTTCCCTAATGCTGCTTCTACGTTCTTCCGGCAAAAATAAGTAAAGGCTCACAAGAAAAAACAATAAAAACGCAGGTAATGTATAATTTACTCTCTTGTTTAACTGGTTAATATCAACTTTATTAACTTTATCTTCAATAATTTTTGTAAAAACAAAAGCACCTAAAGCCATAACAGCTAAAAAGAATACAAACCATTTCTTAGAAATCCCCAATGAGTCATAGATAAATATTTGTCCGAGATATTCACCGTAATAGATATTTTCAAATGCGTTATAAAAATGGCCAAATAAGAATATTCCGATAAAAATTCCTACAATGAATACTATTGCATCTATTTTGCCAATTACGGCAGCAACTATGCTTGTTCCCGGGCAAAATCCGCCCATAATAAAGCCAAATCCCATAATAACACCGCCAATAATTGCTGACCATAAGTAAGTTGGGTTAATATATACCAGCCCCATATCAATCCAACCGAGGTATTCAAAGAAAATCAGGCCAGTTAGTGCTGTTATTCCAGCGGTAAAGAAAACTCTCAGTACAACGAAATCATAGCCGTAGAAAACTCCGGCAAGCTTTTTCGCTGATGAAAATCCTGCCTGTTCGAGAACATATCCAAAGCCGAAACCAATTATCAGTGCGAAAAAGAGGTTTAGTTCCGGATTAATAAGCCCTTGAGGTATAAAAGGTGCCATAGTATAAAATTTAAACCCACAATTTTTTAAATAAATAAGCTAATAAATACCCGGTGGCAAAAATGGTCATCATCGTTAAAATTCCACCGGTACTAAGAACAGCCATACCGCTAAGAGCGGCTCCGCTTGTACATCCACGGCCAAATTGAGCACCAAGCCCAAACAGCAACCCACCGATTAGTGCAAATGCCAGGCGTATTTTAATATTAATTCCAGGCCCGCTATCAACTTTAAATTTTAATCTTCCGGCCATTGCCCCACTAAAAAAACCACCAAAGATTACCCCAATTACAA
>PWND01000343.1 GCA_003557965.1 Bacteroidales bacterium
TAGAGACTTTACGGAAGTAGAAGGAACCACTTATAATCATATCGGCGATATCAACCATGCGCTTGAAAAACTTGATTATCTTGAAGCTCTTGGTGTCAACGCTATACAGCTTATGCCTTTCAATGAATTTGAAGGAAATGACTCATGGGGCTATAATCCTTCGTTTTTCTTTGCAACAGATAAAGCGTATGGTACCAAGGAAGATTATAAAAGATTTATTGACGAATGTCACAAAAGAGGGATTGCGGTAATAATGGATATTGTTCTTAATCATGCATTCTCGCAAAACACTCTTGTGCAAATGTACTTCGACCCCGAAGCCGGAGAGTGGGGGCAACCATCTGCTGAAAACCCATGGTTTAACCAGGTAGCTCCGAATCCTGTCTGGAACTGGGGTAGCGACTTTAACCACGAAAGCCCTTATACAAGACAGTTTGCTAAAGATGTATTTGAATACTGGCTTACTGAGTTTAATATTGATGGCTTTAGATTAGATTTTACCAAAGGTTTTACCAATACACCCGGCGATGGTTGGGCTTATGACCAGTCTCGTATTGATATTCTTAAGGACTACTATGATCACATTAAATCTGTTAATCAAAATGCTTATGTTATTCTGGAACATTTTACTGATAATAGTGAAGAAGTAGAACTGGCCAATTATGGTATGCTTTTATGGGGCAACCTTACACATCAATATGGTCAAAACGTCATGGGCTGGGAAGATAATCACGACTTCTCATGGGCATACTACGCTAACAGAGGTTTTGATTATCCCAACCTGTTAACATACCTGGAAAGCCATGATGAAGAAAGAATAATTTATAATGCTGTTAATTTTGGTGCAACGGGAGCAAATACCCTTTCCGAAGCACTCAGAAGAAAAGCTGCTATAGCTGCTATGTATATGGCTATTCCCGGCCCAAAAATGATATGGCAATTTGGCGAACTTGGCTATGATTACAGTATTAATCACTGCCCTGACGGCACAATAAGCAGCGATTGCAGAACTGCCAGAAAGCCTGTACGCTGGGATTATCTCGACGACCCCGAAAGATATGAACTGTTTCTTACTTATGCTGCTTTAAACAAGCTTAAAACGGAAAATGAAGCTTTCAGGCTTGGTGATTTTTCCCAGGATTTAAGCGGGATGGGTAAAAGAATGTGGATATCTCACTCATCTATGAATGTGGCTATTTCTGCAAACTTCTCAACAAACGGATTTAACATGCAACCGGGATTTCAAAACACCGGAACATGGTATAATTACTTCACCGGCGAGAGTTTTGAAGTAACTGATGTGGGCGGACATACAATTTATTATGAACCCGGAGATTTCTACGTGTTTGTTAATCAAGATCTTGGCAAACCGTTTTATGATGTAAATATTACTGTAATTGATGATGAAAATGAACAGCCAATTGAAAATGCAATAATTAATTTGGGAACTGCCGGACAAAGAACTTCAGATATTAATGGAGAAGCTGCCTTTACAGCTCTGACAGGGGAATACGAACTTGTAGTTACTAAGTATGGTTGGATTACTTATACTGAAGAAATTACGGTGGATCAAGAACTTAATATCATTATTAGGCTAATTGAAGATGATTTACCTGAGCTATATTCTGTTACTTTTAACGTTGATATGACACCGGCGATTGAAGACGAGAGCTTTAACCCTGAAGAAGATTTTGTTGACCTTGCCGGAGATTTTCTTGATTGGGGAAGCTCTGGTGAAATGGAATACGTATCGGATAATATTTATACATATACAACTGATGAAATTTTTGAAGCCGGGACTTTACTTAAGTTCAAATTTAGAATTAATGGTGACTGGGATACTTCAGAATTCCCCGATGGTGGCGCTGACAGAGAGTATATAGTTGTTGAAGGTGAAAATATTTACAATGCTGTTTATAATGATTATCCTGATGATAACGGAAATATTGTAGCTTACACGGGACAAAATAATGTTACAGTTTATCCCAACCCTACCAGGGGAATTATTAATATCAACACCTTAACAGGCTCAAAAGTATTTTTATATGATATAAACGGAAATAAACTTAATAGAAAAAAGTGTGCTGCTGATAACTGTGTAATTGACATGGGAGCGTATAATAGTGGTGTATATTTCTTAAAGATAGTCTTTGAAAATGAGGTAGTTATAAGAAAAATTATCAAGTGGTAATTTCTTGTTGTAAAATAGTTTTTTCATTACAAAATCAATGAACTATATTTTCTTTGTTAGGAATAATTATATACTTTTGCATAAAAGCGTTTAATATACAGAAAACTCTATAACTAAAATATAAAATGCAAAAAACAATAACAATAAAGACGTTTCAGAGGGAATGTATTGTTGATATTACACGGGAATTAATAGATGTTGTTGAAGAAAGCGAAATTGATCATGGCTTGGTTAATGTTTACGCCCATGGTGCAACAGCAGCTATTATGATACAAGAAAACTGGGACGAGAGTGTGCAAAAAGATATGGTAAGGCTAATGCGCAGGCTTGTGCCAAGGGGTATTTGGCTGCATGACAGCCATGACGGCAACGGTGATGCTCACTTAAAAGCAGGTATTATAGGGCCATCTGAAACTATTCCTATACAAAATGGAAGATTGGGCTTGTCAACATGGCAGAATGTTTTTTTCTGTGAGTTCGACGGCCCCAGGGAAGCAAGACATATTCTTGTAACTGTTATCCCTTCTGCAAAAGATTAACGGCTCTGGTACTTAACATTTGTCAAACCTGACCTTCTGACATTCATTATGGCATTATTGTATTCCGCGCGGTTAATACGCCTTGAAATATCCGGATAGTCTGAAGCATTAAATACAGGCGTGTATTGCGACATCAAGTTAACATAAGTGTCTTTTGGCAGGTTTTCAGCTATCCACTGTATTACTAAATCAGTTCTTGCAACATTATTTGGCATTACAAGGTGCCTGATCATTAAACCTCTGCTAACCAAACCGGTTCTGGGGTTAGCTTCTGCTACACCAACTTGTCGGTGCATTTCAAGTAATGCTTTCTGAGTTAATTCAGGATATGAACGTGCTCCAATTGAATACTTATTTGCAGCATCAGCATCCATATATTTAAAGTCAGCTAAGTAAATATCTACTACATTATCAAGGTATTCTAATATTTCTGTTTTTTCCCATCCACTGGTATTATAAACAAGAGGAAGTCTTAAACCTTTTGATGCTGCAATATCTAATGCAAGCAAAATATGGGGAGAATAATGTGTCGGGCTTACAATATTGATGTTACTTAAGCCCATGTTTTGCAATGTAAGCATCATGTCTGCCAGGTCATTTATGCTGTATCGCCTGCCTTGGCCTTTCTGGCTTACATCATAATTAATACAAAAAACACATAATAGTGAGCAGTTTGTAAAAAAGATTGTTCCGGAACCTGTATTCCCTACTAACTCAGGTTCCTCGCCAAAGTGAGGAAATGCCGATGATATTTCAAGGTTAGAGTTGGCATTGCAATCACCCCTGCGGCCTCTTAAACGGTTTGTATAACAATCTCGTGGGCAAATATTACAATCTCCCATCATATCCCACAATAATTCACCACGCTTTTTTAGTTCTCCACTCTTTTGTAGTTCCACATAAGGAGGAGTATAATCACTTGAGTTGTTCATTGATGTGTTATTTGCATTAAATTTCCTTGAAAACAAATCTGTGCTTCTTAATACGCCGGGTATTAAAAGTGCAGCAGGCAAAAGTGCCAGCTTATTAATAAATTGTCTTCTGCTTTGTTTTTTCATCGGTACATTATTTTAAAAATTAGGCCCCGCCTGGCAGGGGGAAATCGCACACGTGCAAGCATAAAGATAATAAAACTTGTGCAAATTCCCAAATCCTTCCTTTGAACAATTTATCAATAAACAATAGAACCGGCAGCGTTGAATGTTATCTTATGATACCTCAAAAGACTATACAAAAAAAACTGCACCGGGGGAAATAATTCTTCTGATGCAGTTTTTTATTTTGGTAAGCAATATTATAAGCTCTATTCTATGACCAGTTCAAAAGGCATTCTTGCCTGCACTCCACTGGCTTCTTTTAAGCTTTTTATTTTCATATAATATTTGTAGATATTCCCAAGGTTTTCGAACATTAAACTTTCCTCAACACCCATAAAATCAGATAAAAGCTGGTCTATCATGCTTTTTCTTATAGGGTATTCAACAACTATGTAGTCATCAATTTCTGCTAACAAAGCAGCTTGCTCTATAGCATAATTTAACCCGCCAAAGTCATCTACAAGGCCAATTTGCATTGCTTCATAACCAGTCCATACTCTTCCTTGCCCGATTTCATCTACGCTTTCTTTTGGCAGATTTCTGCCTTCAGATACATGAGAAATGAAGGTGTCATATACTTCAGCAATAAATTCTTTCATGATTTCTCTTTCTTTCAAAGTTAATGGCCTGTCAACAGAACCAAAATCAGCCAGCGTGTTAGTTTTTACATTCTCAAAATTAATTCCCAGCTTTTCATTAAAAAGCTCCTGCATGTTGGGTATCATTCCAAAAACGCCTATAGAGCCGGTTATTGTTGATGGATTTGCAATAATCTTATCAGCTGCACATGCTACATAATATCCGCCTGATGCTGCTATATCTCCAAAGGATGCAATAACAGGTTTTTCTTCTGAAGCCAAAATAACCTCTCTAAGCATAACGTCTGAAGCTAATGCACTTCCTCCACCAGAGTTGATTCTAAAAACAATTGCCTTTACATCATCGTCTAACCTGGCCTTACGTATAGCTTTTGAAATCCTGTCGGAGCCCATGCTGGTTTCAGAACCTTCCCCGCTAATAATGTTTCCCATACCATATACAACAGCTATTTTGTCAGTAACATCTTTTTTTCTCATGCTTTCCGGTAATGGAGCGCGACTATACTCACTATAGCTTGCAAAATTTATTTCTTTGTCTTTTTCAATTTCAAGTAACTCCCTAAGCCTGTCAAAAATCTCATCCCTGTGAGCAATTCCGTCAATCATGCTATTGTCAAGAGCTGACACAGGATTGCGGGATGAATACTCATCAGCAACCCTGTTAAGATGGTTTGCAGATAAATTACGGCTTTTAGAAATATCTTTAACAATGCTGTTCCACATTGTACTTGCTATTGACTGAAGCTGTTCCCTGTTTTCATCGCTCATACTGTCGAGCATTAGAGGTTCTCCTGCACTTTTATAATCACCTGCCCTTATAACCTGTGCTTCTACACCAATTTTATCGAGCATGTTTTTCAGGAAAAAAACCTGCATATTTAACCCCCTAAAATCTATTGAACCCACCGGGTTTAAGTATAATTCATCAGCAACACTCGCAAGATAATACGCATTTTGCGTGAACATTTCTCCATAAGCAATAATAAACTTCCCGGAATCCTTAAAATCAATTAATGCATTTCTGATCTCCCCAATGGTTGCCCATCCTGCGTTAATAAATGATAAGTCAAGAAATATGCCTTTAATTTTATCATCTGCTTTTGCTTTCTGGATGTTTTTTATAACATCATTTAAACCCATCATTGATTGTGGCCTGCCAGAAAAATAATCAAAAGTTTCAAAAGGGTTGTCGCTTGCCCTGTCTATAATTGGCGATTTAAAATCTAGCTTCAAAACAGTATTTTCTTTTACTGAAAAGTCTTTTTTCTTTCCTATAGAAGAAATTACACCTACAATTCCAAAAAACAGAAAGAAAAAGAGAATTAATACAACTAATGAGCCCAGAAAAGAGGCTAGTGAAAATTTAAAAAATTGTTTCATGGCTTTTGTTTTTTATGTTTAAATTTTAATGAATAATCTTACAATATTAATAAAATTTCAAATAATTTTTAATTTGTAGGATGTTTTTTTTACAAAACAGGTAACAAATTTTGTCAAGAGTTTTTTTTTTATGACTTTTGCATAAAATTTTTTTACTGATTAATAGTTTTAATAATGTTATTTTATTAAACTAGTAAAGTTCTGACATTTTAAATAATGAATAAAGTATATGCTCTTTTGGGCGGTAATATTGGGAATGTTTTAAATACCTTTGAAAAGGCCATTGAGAAAATCAATCTACAGATAGGGCCATGCACTGCAAAATCAAATGTATATGTTAGCGAACCATGGGGTTTTAAGTCCAGCAAATTCTTTTATAACCAGGCTTTAATCATTGAAACAGATCTTGGCCCCGAAGAAGTGCTAAAGCATTTTCTGCTTATAGAAAAGCTTTTAGGCAGACAAAGGCCTGAAAAAAAACAAAAATATGAGTCAAGAAATATTGATATAGATATTTTGTTTTTTAATGATATTATTCATGAAAGTGATATTTTGCAAATACCTCATCCGTTAGTTCATTTGAGATCATTTGCACTGTTGCCACTTGTGGAAATAGCTCCAACCCTGCTTCACCCAAAGCTAAACAGCCCGATAGTTAAAGTACTTTCAGATTGCGAAGATATTTCCTATATAAGAAATATTAAGCTTCATGATCCGGATATTGTTTTATATTAAAATAAATGATCAGCTATAATTATATATCAATTGAAGGTAATATTGGTGCTGGTAAAACAACCCTTAGTAAAAAGATTGCGGAAAGCTATAATGGGAAGTTGATTTTAGAGCAATTTGAAGACAACCCCTTCCTGGCAAAGTTTTATGACAACCCTGATAAGTATGCATTTCCTTTAGAACTTTCTTTTCTTGCTGAAAGATATCAGCAGTTGAAATCTGAGCTCGCAAGGCAGGACTTATTTCATGAATTTACAATTTCAGATTACTTCCTTAATAAATCATTGATTTTTGCACGTAAAACATTGAATGAGGATGAGTACCAGTTATTTTTAAAACTATTTACAATAATGGATGCAAATCTTCCAAAACCTGATTTGTTGGTGCACTTATACGTCAGCATAAGCAGGCTGCAAAAGAATATAAAAAAAAGGGGGAGGGTTTATGAGCAAAAAATATCTGATGAGTACTTGTCGAAAATACAGGAAAGCTATTACGAATACTTAAAACAACAAAAAGGACTCAGAATATTGGTAATCGAATTAAATGAGCTGGATTTTGTTGAAAGCAAACAAGATTTTGATTTTCTGATAAATAAAATAAACTCAAACTATCCAATTGGAATGACACTGCTAAGCTTATAAAGCATTCGATTTCTGAAGTTTTACTTATCAGGCGAAATTATTTTGAGTTTTTTTAAACCTAAACATATAGCCCTACCAATCAACAACATAGTACCACCTGTAAACAGATTCCTTAACTGGTATGTAAAAAAAACCAGCTTAGTTATTTAAGCCGGTTTTTTAAAAGTGTTATTATAACATATTAGTTAACGATATCTTGGAATTCAGCCCTGTCAAAGAATTGGTTAAACTCCAAATCGTATTTTGCTTTTTCCTTATATTTTGGATCAAGCTCAATAGCTTTTTTAAGGTTGTCATATACCATGTTGTCAAGGTTTCTGCGAGCACCAATAATTGCAGATAAGTAGAATGCTTTTGCATCTTGTTCTGCACATTCAATATTAGTAGTAGCAGCCTGGTGGTTGTCGTTTAACATATGAGCAAGAGCAATATTATGAGTGCAAGTACGTCCTGCGTAAGAAGAAACAGCAGCAGTATAGTCGCCTTCAAGGATCATCAGGTTACCAATATTATAATTGGTGCGAACGCCCTTTCCTTGAGCTGCTTCGTAATAAGATTTTGCATTTTCATAATCTCCTGTCCATGCAGCAACAACACCAAGGTTATTTAGAACGTGTCCGTTGTCTGGTTCAATTTGGTTTGCTTTTTCCAGACTTTCTGCAGCTTTGTCTATTTCACCCTTTTTCAGGTAAACGTAAGCAAGGTTGTTAAAACCACGATAGTTTTGCGGATAAAGTTCAGTTGCTGCTTTATATATCTCTTTCTTAGTATCTAAATCTTCAGTAAGAGTTGCTGCATAAAGAAGTTCTTTATCATCCAACTCAGAAGGTTCGGTAGTAGATAGTTCAGCTATTTCCTCATCAGTTTTCTTAGGCTCATAAGCAGTTATGATAATTTCAGCTTTACGAAGAGGCTTAAGGATTTTTTCGATTTCCTCATAGATAACAGTCATATCCTTAATTTTTCTTTCCCTTTCAGCAGGAGCTAACTGAGAGTTTATAACATTGGCAATAGCTCTTTTGTCTGGCAGTTCGCTGGCATCCAAAAGCTCCATAAATCCTTCAAAGTCTTCACCTTTAGCGGTTGCAACAGCTTCAACGTCATCATATTCTCCGCTTAAAATTCTGTTTATGTACCTTTCAGCAGTTTTAGCCCTGTCTTCTGACAGTTTTTCGTTATAAGCAACTTCACCTTCAGGAGAAGCCCATGCATTAACTTTTACAGACTTAATGTCCCAACCTTTTTTAATGAACTCATTCAAAGCTTCAATTTTTTCTTTAGCTTCGTCTTCACGGTTCAGGTCAAGTCTCCAGTTAAGGTTATGCCTCATGTACTCAAAGTAGATGTTAGCTTTTTTCGTAATAAGGGTTTCTTTTTCATAGCCATGAGGAGCCAAAGAAAGGTCTTCGTCTTTAGCAAGGTAAGTAGGAGTTACAACTGTACCCATAGCTACACCTTCGCGAACAGGAAGGTCTATTTTGTCTTCATCATCATCACCTTCACTATAAATTTGTCCTTTAACGACAAGTTCCATTTTGTCCATGCCATCTTCATAGGCAATCATTTCTGTGAATGCGAAGTTTGTAGGTGAGTCGCGGTTAATTAGCTGTCCTTCACCTTCTACTCTTTCACCACGTAGATGAATTGTGCCAAGCTCCTGTTCAGTTTCACCATATCTTAAAACAGGTGTTAGCTCAATTATGGCACTGCGGTGAAAATACTTTTCACTTACGCGTCCGTCAAACTCAACAGCTATTTGGCCACCATGTAGTTCAAGTGGATTAGTCCTGGGAGTGTAAGTTACCATTTCATCATAGTCACGAACCATTTTATTAAGCCCGCAACCTGTTAATACTAATGCTGTAACTAACATTACAGCCATAATTCTTGTTTTGATGTTTTTCATAGTTCTCTTTTTATTTTGGTTAATCCAGTTTTTATTATAATTCAAAAACAATAATTTTGAGTTTACAAATATAAATTAAAAAAACTAATTCCACCTAAGGAAATTGCTATTTCTTTAAAATTTATTGTGTTTCTGTTCTTTTTAGCAAAAAATTCAAACAAGTGTAAAACTATTTTGCAAAGTAAAAAACTTTTTAATTAGATAAAAAAGATTTTTTGTGTTTTTTTTAAATTTTCCTCATAAAAGTGGTTTGTAGGATGATTATAGGATGGTGTCAGCGTAATGGCAGAAAGGGTTGTTATATGTGGATGTTAGCTTTTTTATATTTACTTTTTGTCATTGCTACAAAAAGTAACAAAAAAGGCTAGGCAAAACGAATTCTTTCTTCTTCTTTTGGCTTAACCCAAAAGAAGCAATCCCGTTTGCTTCGCACGGGACAAGAACGTCAAGGCTGCGGATTTTTCCCGACGAGCCTAAGCTCACTTCGCTGAAAAATTTGCAAGGCCTCGCAAATTATTATTAACGAGCCTATGAATCTTTGTTGCTTGCGAGTCTCAAATTTTTCAAACAGCTTCGTTTCGCTAATGCTCGTTACCGGTAAAACTCCGAAGGCCAATTGTAATTCTTCAATCCTCAAATCTTTAACTCTACAGCTCTTTAGCTAATAAATAAATTCCCAAATCAACCAATCAACAAGTTTCCCAATCAACCAATTAACTAATTTGCTCATTAACACATTTACATATTAATTTCTGCGTTTTGCCATACCTGCCCGCAACGTTTATCCCAGCACTGGTGGTTTGATAATAACCTTTCTTCCGCCTTCGGGAAATTTCGAGGCATTCAAGGAAGTTTGTAAAAAGTATTACAAAGCATTTCCCTGTAAGTTGCCAGATGCCTCGCATTCGCTCGGCATGACAGGTGCTTTTTAAACAGAGTAAAGGCATCAGAAAGATTTTTGTGCAAAATTTGAGGCAAATGTTTTTTTAATTAGAAAAAAGTAGTACATTTGCACTCCATTTTTGAAAAATTAATCAGGCCCGTTCGTCTAGGGGTTAGGACGCCAGGTTTTCATCCTGGTAACAGGGGTTCGAATCCCCTACGGGCTGCAAACATTTATAATAATTATTACAAGAAAAATTTATTAATTATGGCTAATCACAAGTCGGCAATAAAAAGAATTCGCTCAAATAACGCAAAAAGATTACGTAATCGTTATTGGGCAAAAACTACAAGAAAAGCAGTAAGAAAACTTAGAGATGCGCAAACAAAGGAAGCAGCAACAGAAAAGTTGCCTAAGGTTTTTTCAATGCTTGATAAACTTGCAAAAAAATCCGTAATTCATAAAAATAAGGCTGCAAACCTTAAATCAAAACTTGCAAAGCACGTTAATTCTCTATCTTAACGTTAAAAATCCAGGCCCGTTCGTCTAGGGGTTAGGACGCCAGGTTTTCATCCTGGTAACAGGGGTTCGAATCCCCTACGGGCTGCAAAAAATCCCAAAGAAAATTCTTTGGGATTTTTTTATGCGTTTTTTGAAGCACTTATATTAAATCAATACTTCGTTTTACAAACTCGGTTAGTTTTTCACCTTTTAATAAATTTTTTGAAAGCATTGCCAAATCAACTAACTGGCTTATCAAACTTTCTTTTGACTTGTCATTCTTTTCCTGCGTAATTTTATAAATTGCCGGATGATTTGTATTTACTGATAAAACATAATTATCGGGCATTTGGCCAAACATCCCGGCGCCTCCTAATGCCGACATATCCTTCATCCTGCGCATGTACTCAGGCTGAGTAATAACCATTGGCTGGTCACTTTCACTCATATTTTCAAAAACAACATTAAACTGTGTTTTGTCAATTTGCTTTTCTATATCTGTTTTAAGAGATTCTTTTTCCTTATTAGAGAGCTTTGAAGGAAGTTCTTCATCTTTGCTAATTAGCTTATCAACAACATCAGCGTCAACTCTTACAAACGAAACGTTTTCAAGATCACTTTCAAGCAGATTGATAAAATGACTGTCAATAGGTGTATCAAACAACAATACATCATAGCCTTTTTCTTTTGCCGCATCTATCATGCTGTGCTGCTCAACGGCATTGTTGGCATAAATATGAACTATCTTCTTATCTTTATTTGTTTGATTTGTTTTAATGTGATTTTTATATTCATCAAAAGTGAAGAACTTATTGTCAACATTTTTTAGCAAACAAAACTTTTTTGCTCGCTCCTTAAATTTTTCTTCACTTATCATTCCGTACTGAATAAATACCTTTATATCATCCCATTTTTTTTCAAACTCTTCGCGATTATTTTTAAAAATATCTTCAAGTTTGTCTGCTACTTTTTTTGTAATATGGCTGCTAATCTTTTTTACATTTGAATCACTTTGTAAAAAACTTCGTGAAACATTCAAAGGAATATCGGGCGAATCCAATACTCCATGCAGCAATGTTAAAAAGTCAGGTACAATTCCTTCAACAGAATCAGTAACAAAAACCTGGTTGCAATAAAGCTGGATTTTGTTTTTTTGTACTTCAATTTGTTCTTTGATTTTTGGGAAATACAAAATCCCTGTCAGGTTAAAAGGATAGTCAACGTTTAAGTGAATATTAAATAATGGCTCTTCAAATGTAAATGGGTATAATTCCCTGTAAAAGCTTTTATAGTCTTCTTCTTTTAGTTCTGCGGGTTTTAATGTCCATGCAGGTTTTGTATTATTAATAATACGTGGTTTTTCAACCGTAACGTCTTTCTCTTTCCCGTCTTTGTCTTTTTCTTTTTTTGTTTCTTTTTCTTTTCCAAATATTATTTCTACCGGCAGGAATTTACAGTATTTTTTTAGCAATTCTAAAATACGGTTTTCATTAAGAAATTCATCAGAGTCATCTGCAATATGAAGCACAATATCAGTGCCCCTGGCCTCTTTTTTTGCTGTTGTAATTTTAAACTCAGGGTCGCCTGAGCACTCCCACTTAACAGGCTCTTCATTTTCTTTATATGATTTAGTAATGATTTCAACTTTTTTTGAAACCATAAAAGCAGAATAAAAACCAAGCCCAAAGTGTCCTATAATTGCATTCCTGTCATCATATTTTTGAAACTTCTCAATCCACTCTTCTGCACTTGAAAAAGCAATTTGATTAATATATTTCTTAATTTCATCAGCTGTCATTCCTATTCCCTTATCTCTGACGGTAATGGTTTTTGCTTTTTCGTCCATTATTATTTCAATAGATGTATCACCAATATCGCCTTTAATATTCCCGACAGAAGCCAGTGTTTTTAGTTTTTGTGTTGCGTCTACGGCATTTGATACAAGTTCTCTAAGAAATATTTCGGAGTCGGAGTAAAGAAATTTTTTAATTATTGGAAATATGTTTTCAGTTTGTACCTTAATTTTACCTTTTTGCATTTTATCTTATTTTTAGTTAGAAATTTTTTTTTACAAGCTTAACAAAGCTTATGCCATGAAATAAAACTGTCATTTTGTCTGTTTGATAGTTTATCTAAGAAGAGTTACAGTTCCTGATTTTGTTACGCTGTTGCCATTTGTGCACAATCCATTAAACTTCCATACATATACGCCTTGTGGTGACAGCCTTCCCCTGTGATATCCGTCCCACCCTACTAGAGGGTTTGTGCTTCTGAATATCAACTCACCCCACCTGTTGTATATAACAAGTTCATAAGTTTCGATGCCTTCATAAATTGGGAAAAATACTTCATTAGTAGTATCATCGGCGTCATAGTATCCGCCTGAAGGGCCGGTTGTGCTTGGTGTAAAAGCATTTGGAAAATATATTCTGCAGATTTCATCAACTCTTACAGCATTTTCAACTATCAGTGTGTCATGACAAACAGGTTCGGTATCTGTACTTACAGCAAGCATAATCGAGTAAAGCCCGGGCTCTTCATAATAGTGTACAGGTTCGAATTCTTCTGAAGTATTATTATCTCCAAAATCCCAATAATAGAAATCAGCAAGAACAGATTTGTTAATTAATCTCAGAGGTTCATCAGGTATTCTAACATAAGGGCTGGCAATTTCAAATAAAGCAGTAGGGGGTTCATAAACATATATTGTTTGATATGTAATGTCTGAACCTCCATCGCCGGTAGCAACAAGTTTTACCTCAAACTCCCCGTGGTCTGTAAAAGTGTGGATTGGGTGTTCTGCGATACTCATTGCTCCATCACCAAAATCCCAAAAATATTGATAGCTGTATTGTGAATGATTAATAAACTGAACTGTAAAAGGAGCGCATCCTTCACTTTCTGCAGGGCTAAAGTCAGCCAGCGGCTTAGGTGAAGTGATAGTTACAAACTTTGTAATTTGATCATAGCAAAAATCATTATAGGCTTCAAGCTCAACTGTGTAAATAATTGTAGAGACATCTTGCGGATCTCTTTCATAAGTATAATTAAATGGTTCTCGTGAATCAGTATGGAAAGTATTGCCGTCGCCAAAATCCCAATTGTATGAAAACTCGCCCTGGCTTGTCAGATTTTCAAACATAACAGTTTGAGATTCTACCGGATTATCAGGGTCAAACACCTGGGTTTGTGGAACCGGCCTGAAATCTGACACAGGAGAAGGTAGTACTGTAATGTCGAGAGTTGCTTCGTCAGTGCATTCATATATAGAGGTAGCTGTTAATACTACTTCATAATCAACAGGCTCTTCGCTTTCATTAGAAAACAGATGTAAAGGGTTTTGGCTGGTACTGGTACTTCCGTCACCAAAATCCCAAAACATATATACCCCTAAAATGCTGTTATTAATAAACTGAATTGGAAGCCTGGAACAACCTTCAACTATGTCATCCTCAGTTGTAAAATCTGCAGTAACTTCAGGATATACATTAATGTTTTGTGAGGTATTATCTGTGCAGCCGTATTGATTTGTAACATCCAGTGATACACGAAATGACTCAACCTCAAGGGTTGTATTATGCCATGTATGATAAAAACTATCTTCTTCATCGTACTCACTACCATCTCCCAAATTCCAGTAATAGCTCAAGCCTCCGATTGAAAAATTTTCAACTAAAGCTTCAAAGGGTGAGCACCCGGAGGCATTTTGGATATCAAAAGCTGCTAATGGCAATGGGTTAACTGTTATTGTTTCAGTGTGTGAATCTGTGCAACCAAATTCGGAAACAACAACTAAACTAACATCAAAAAAATCCTGATTTTCATAATCGTGATTAAAAAATGTATGCACAGGCTCTTCATTTTGAGAAGTGCCTCCATCATCAAAATCCCAAAAATAATAATCAGCGCCGGTGGAGATGTTTTCAAAATTTACAATATAAGGTGAACAATCTTCTTCAACCGGGCTAAAGCCGGCAGTTATATCAGGATAAACCGTAATTTCGTGATTATAGGTGTGGGTGCAATCATACTCATTTTCCACA
>PWND01000085.1 GCA_003557965.1 Bacteroidales bacterium
CACTCAAATTAGGAACAGGCCTGTTTAAATATCGCCACCATGGGTAATCACCTCCAAATGACCAAGGCCACTTTTGCACATAAACAACATTGTCGCCTAATGATGCCACGTTTTCACGTATTTGACTTTCCATTGAATCAACAATGGAAAATACAGTTATTATTGCAAATATTCCTATGGTGATGCCCAGCAAAGTGAGCATAGTTCTAAGCTTATTTGCAATAATTGCCGATATTGCAAAAAACACACTTTCTCTGATTAGCTTAATAAAAAGCACCATTTTGACTCTTTTTTCTTAATTAACTTCCCGGCGATTTTCTTTGTAATTTTCTCATTAGTTTTGATGCATACACAAAATCCCTGACCTCATTATTGTCTGTTTCCAAAATTTCATTTCTGTCGCCTTCCCACCAAAGCTCGCCTTTGTAAACAAAGGCAACCTTATCGCCAATTTCCATCACCGAATTCATGTCGTGAGTATTAATCAGTGTTGTAATATTGTATTCCTGTGTAATTTCGCTGATTAAGTTGTCAATTACAATTGCTGTTTTAGGGTCAAGCCCGGAGTTTGGCTCATCACAAAAAAGGTATTCCGGATTGTTGGCAATAGCCCGGGCAATGGCAACCCGTTTTTTCATGCCGCCACTTAATTCGGCAGGGTATAACTTATTTACATTTTCAAGGTTTACTCTCTTCAGGCAGAAGTTAGCTCTTTCTGTTTTTTCCTCTTTACTCATATTTGTAAACATATTTAAAGGAAAAATAATGTTTTCTTCAACGTTAAGGCTGTCAAACAGCGCGCCACCCTGAAAAAGCATTCCGAGGTTTTTCCTGATAACTTTTCTTTCTGTGAATGACATTTTTGCAAAATCAATATCATCATACATGATTTCTCAGCTATCAGCCTCAAGCAAACCCACAAGGCATTTCATAAATACGGTTTTCCCACTTCCACTTTGCCCTATTACAAGATTTGTTTTGCCCCTGTCAAAACTGAAAGATACGTTTTTCAGTACGACAGTGTTGTCGAATGATTTATATAAGTTTTTTACAGATATCATGCGAGCAATAGTTGAGTTAATATCAAGTTAAAAACGATAATAAAAATACTGCTGAACACAACAGCTTTTGTGCTTGACTGCCCTACTTCCAAAGCCCCTCCGCTGGTATAAAAACCAAAATAACCCGAAATAGTAGTTATCAAAAAAGCAAACACAACAGTTTTGATTAATGCATAAAAAACATCAAAATCAGAAAACTCAAATAAAATCCCGTATATAAAGTTTGCTTCCGGCACAACATTAGTTGCTACTGATGCTAACCATCCGCCAAATATGCCAAGAAACATGCTTATTATAACAAGGGCAGGAAATATTACCATAGCAGCAACTACTTTAGGAAGAATTAAAAAACCAGCTGGATTGATTCCCATAATTTCAAGCGCATCAATTTGTTCAGTAACACGCATAGTACCAATTTCTGAAGAAATTCTACTGCCAACTTTTCCTGCCAAAACCAAGCTGATTATAGTAGGCGAAAACTCCAATATCATTGATTGCCTTGTTGTAAACCCTATTGCATATATCGGCATAAAAGGATGGTCAATATTAAATGCTGTTTGTATGGTTGCAACCGCCCCCATAAAAACCGAAATAATAGCAACTATACCTATACTTTTTAAACCAAGGTTATCCATTTCAACAAAAATCTGATTCTTGTAAATAGAAAACTTTTCAGGCCTTTTGAATGTTTTGGATAACAATAGAAAATATCTGCCAAAATGAAAAAATAAATTCATATATAAAAGCACTAATAGGTTACGCTATTACGAATTTAGAAATATTACCCAAAGTTCTTAATTTTTTTTGTTTTTCGGTAAAAAAACCGTTGATATATCATAAGATGTTAAATTTAAAACGCAGGTTTTCAGAAAAATTGTTGATTTTTATTGCCAAAGTGCTCCGGTTTTTTTATATTTTTGGTACTTAATTATTGAGCTATGTTTAAAAAGAAAAATATACTAAAGATTATTTTTTTGCTGTGTTTTTTTATTTTAACGGCTAATATATTAGCTTCCTGCTCCATTTTCAGAAGAAGCAGAGATTGTGATTGCCCTACATGGAGTATGAAGGAGGCAGAAACAAAACAAACAGTTTACCTGACCGATAATGAGCCAGAAAAACATACAGGTGTTAAATAAGCACCTGCCCGAAAACGCCATTGATATAGTTAACAGTATAATTGTTGACTATAAAATAAAACTTCGTATATGCAATTCCAGAAAATCTAAAATTGGCGACTACAAACCTCCTGTTAACGGTATAATACATAAAATTTCTATTAATGGCGATTTGCATAAAAACTATTTTCTACTTGTTTTTTTGCATGAATTTGCTCACTTGTTAGTATGGAAAAAGCATAGAAGAAAAGCAAAGCCTCATGGAAGTGAATGGAAAAGCTATTTTGGAATGTTAATCAGAGACTTTATAAAAAGGGGCTGCTTTGATGCCGGTATAACAGATGTTTTGCAAAAGTTTTCCGAAAACCCGAAAGCGACTATCGCCGGGAATGCAGATCTTTGGTTAAAGCTTAAACAAATGAATGGAGAATTAAACAATAGCATTAGCATTGGCGAGCTTTCAGAAGGAGATTTATTTAAAACTTGTAATGGCAAAGTTTTTATTAAGGATAAAAGAATAAGAACCAGGTACAGATGCAAATGTGTTCAGACAAACCGATGGTATTTATTACATCCTTTGGCAGATATCACACCAGTAGAGAAAAATAAAATTTCAGCATAAATATTAAAAATTCAAGTAATGGACAAAAACAATGTTGTAGTTATAATGGCCGGAGGTGCAGGAGAAAGGTTCTGGCCAATGAGCAGAGAATCAAAACCAAAACAATTTATTGATATTCTGGGAGTAGGGAAGAGCCTGATAAGACTAACTTATGAAAGATTTCTAAAGGTGTGTGAACCCGAAAACATTTATGTTGTTACAAATATGAACTATCAAAGTATTGTAGTTGAACAGATTCCCGAAATTCCTAAAAAGAATATTTTTTGTGAACCTGCCAGAAAAAACACTGCTCCATGCATCGCTTACGCAGCATATAAAATACATTCAATAAATCCTGATGCAAATATGGTTGTTGCACCTTCTGACCACCTGATATTGAAAGAGGATATGTTTGTTGATGTAATAACGTCTGCACTTAAGGCATCATTAAACAGCAACAGGCTTTTTACACTTGGTATTACACCTGCTAAGCCCACTACGGAGTACGGATATATACAATATGTTCAGGATTCAAGCTTTAAAGAAGATGAAAGGCTTAAAAAAGTTAAAACTTTTACAGAGAAGCCAAACAAGGAATTGGCAAAGTCTTTTATTAAAAGCGGTGATTTCCTGTGGAATAGCGGAATATTTATTTGGAATTGTAAATCAATAATTGAAGCATTCGAAAAGTATCAGCCGGAAATTAGTTTTGTGTTTCGAGAACTTGCCGATCAATATAACACCCCTGAAGAATGGGATTATATGAAAACGGCATACGAATCATGTAAAAGCATATCAATTGACTACGCAATAATGGAAAAAGCTGATAATGTGTTTGTTTTTGTTAGTGACCTTGGATGGTCTGATCTTGGCACATGGGGGGCGTTATTTGAAAACAGGGACAGGGATGAAAATAATAATGCGGTTATAGGAGATAATGTTTTAGCTTACAATGTTAAAAATTGCATAATAACTATGCCAAAA
>PWND01000150.1 GCA_003557965.1 Bacteroidales bacterium
CCATTGTCAGCAGCATGGTATATTTGGAAAAACCGTGATATTAAGACAGATATACGGTTTTCGGGTACCAGCTTTTTAGATGGTTATAAGAAAACTCTTCGTCAGCGGCTTTATCATTTTCCTTTCGGGCTGCGTATGATTGTGCTTTTATTGCTTATTTTGGCTCTGGCACGCCCTCAGTCTACCAGTAAAACTCATGATGTAACTGTGGAAGGAATAGATATAATGATTGCACTAGACATTTCCGGTTCTATGCTTGCTGAAGACTTCAAACCTAATCGTATGGAGGCAGCCAAAAAGACGGCACTGGATTTTATTGATATGCGACCCAATGATCGTATAGGTATGACTGTTTTTAGTGGGCAGACTTTTACATTGTGTCCTTTAACTACCGACCATAAACTTCTGATAGAGTTAGCTCAGAACGTTCACACAGGAATGGTTGAAGACGGAACGGCAATTGGCGATGGACTGGCAAATGCTGTAAATCGCCTTAGAGAAAGCCGGGCTATCAGTAAGGTAATAATATTGCTGACAGATGGTATTAACAACACAGGAGTTATCGATCCGTTGACCGCGGCGGAGATAGCAGCTATGTTTGATATCCGGGTATATACAATAGGAGTGGGAAGCGACGGCGAAGTCCCCTACCCTTTTCAAACACCATACGGAGTGCAATATCGCAATGTCGAGATACCTGTTGATGAAGCATTACTTGAAAAAATTGCTGATATGACAGGAGGTAGATATTTTTGGGCTGATGCCCCCCGTAAGCTGGAAGCGGTGTACGAGGAAATTGATCAGCTCGAAAGGACAAAAATAGATGTTACTGAGTTTGAAAGAAAAGCAGACGAATACTATGGGTTTGCTTTTTTAGCTCTGTTGTTGTTTGGCCTGGAAATGTTTTTGAGATATACTATTATAAGAACAGTACCGTAATGATAGTTTTTTTGATTTAAGAACAAGGAACATCGATTTATGATTTTAGAAGTAAAAATCAAGTTAAGTGTTTATCAGTATAAGTATTAAAGTTTTTTTCAATAAAACCATAGTAACTTCTCAATTCAAAAATCTTTAATCCTTGTTCTTAAATCAATTGAAAAATAAATTAATAATAGCAAAATGTTAGTTTTCGAAAACCCACAATACTTTTGGTTATTCTTGCTTTTGCCGGCATTACTGATTTTGTTTTTGCTTGGCAGGTATATGTCAAAGCGCAACCTAGGGAAGTTTGGCAATATAAAAGTTGTGAAAAGCCTTATTCCTTTGCTTTCAGGCTATCGCCCCTGGGTTAAGCATGTATTGCTGTTGTTTGCTTTATATTTTATTATCATGGCTTTGGTTAACCCAAAAGTTGGTAGTCGTATGGAGGAGGCAACCCGTGAAGGTATAGATATTGTTGTGGCTTTGGATGTTAGCAGAAGCATGCTCGCTGAAGATATAAGGCCAAATAGGCTGGAAAGGTCAAAAATGGCAGTTTCAAGACTTATAGATAAAACAGGAAATGATCGTATTGGTATTGTTGCTTTTGCCGGCAGTGCGGTTACACAGGTGCCTCTTACAATAGACAAACATGCTGCCAAAATGATATTACGTACAATCAATACCAACAGCGTAAGCGTGCAAGGAACGGCCATCGGGAGTGCTATTGAACGTGCTGCCAGATCTTTCAGTGATAATGACACTGCATCAAGGGTTGTTATTATAATTTCTGATGGCGAAGATCACGCTGATGACCCTGTCGCTGCCGCCAAAGTAGCTGCTGGGGAAGGGATTACTATACATACAATAGGTGTCGGAACACCCGAAGGTGCCCCGGTACCTATGTATCAAAATGGAGAATTGACTGGTTTTTTGCGTGATGATAAAGGCAATACAGTGATCTCAAAGTATGATGAAGAAACATTAAAGAGCATTGCAAACGCCGCCGGTGGTATTTTTGCAAGAGGTACGGGTGCAGACCTTGGCATTGATAAAATACTGGAACATATAAGAGAAATGGAAAAAGAAACATACGAAGAAATAGTTTTCGCCGAATATGAAAGCAGATACCACTATTTTGTAGCATTGGCCTTATTGTTTCTAATACTGGAATTGTTGATCTTTGAAAGGAAAAACAAGTACCTGGAAAAGTTTAAAATATTTTGATAATTTTAAATAATTATAATCGTTAAATAGAACACGGATGACACGGATGCAGCTGATATACGCTGATTTAAATCTGCGATCATCCGTAAAATCAGCGTCATCCGTGTTCTATCAATAATTAAGCTTATGGTTAACTTAAAGACATATTATTTAATATTAGTAGTTTTTCTATCTACTTCATCAGCTTTCATGTACGCACAATCCGACAATCAACTCATAAGAAAGGGCAATAAAGAGTTTGAGCAGGAAAACTACCAAGATGCTGAAATATACTATCGCCGTGCCCTCGAAGAAAACCCAAATAATTCAAAAGCATTATACAACCTGGCTAATTCGCTTTACAGGCAAGGCAGGTTTGATGAATCGATAAACATCCTTGACGGACTTTCCCAAATGGAGCTGGAAAAAATAAACAGGTCAGATGTTTACCACAATCTTGGAAATGCACAGTTAGGAGCACAACAGATAAGAGAGAGCATTGATTCTTATAAAAATGCGCTTAAGCTTGATCCGGGAGATCATGATACAAGATATAACCTGGCGTATGCAATGAATCTGCTTGATGAGATGGAACAGCAACAACAGGATGATCCTGAAAATGGAGAAGATGAGCAAGATCAAGAGCAGGAACAAGAACAGCCGGAGCAAGATGAAGGAGGCGAACAACCGCCGGAGCAAGATGAACAACAGCCAATGCCAGACCAAATTTCACAGGAAGATGCTGAGAGAATACTTGATGCATTAAACCAAATGGAACAAAAAATACAGGAGGAAATTAAAAGAGAAGAGTCGGAAGTACCGAGGGTTAAACCGGAGAGAGAATGGTGAAATACATAGTTTTGTATTGTTATGACAGAAAATGAAGTTCAAAATTCAAAACCCCAAGTTCAAAATAAACTCAAAGCTCAAAACTAAAAAAATGTTTGAAATTTAACATTATTAAATATTTGAATTTACTCACGAACTGTTTATATTTAATTGGTGTTCGTGGTCTCGCTACGCTCGGCATAGATTTTGAGTTTTTAGGGTCATTTAAAAAAACATAAAAGGATTTTAAACGATGAAAGCCTTTTTAGTATTCATAATTTTAATTATTCCTCTCTCAGTTAATGCTGATGAGGTAGAGTTTAGTGCTGCTGCACCGTCAACGGTAAAAGTAGGTGAAAACTTCAGGGTTTCGTTCAAACTTAATGAAACACCTGATAGTTTTAATGCACCATCATTTGAGGGTTTCCGGATAGTATCAGGCCCGATGCAGTCTTCCAGCTCATCTGTTCAGATCATTAACGGTGAAGTAACACGTACACAATCATATACATACACATACATATTGATGCCTGTAGATGAAGGCTCATTTTCAATAAGTCCTGCAGAAGCTGTTATTAATGGAGACACATACCACACCAATAGTCTGTCAATAACGGTACTAGAGTCGGATGACCCGTCACCGGCAGTTGATGATCCATCAAGGTCTGTAGAAACCAGACCCGAAGATGACAATGAGTTATTTATCAGAGCTTATGCCAGCAAAACCAACCCATATCAGGGAGAACAAGTTTTCATCACATACAAAATTTACACCCGTGTTTCAGTATCACAATATTCAATA
>PWND01000271.1 GCA_003557965.1 Bacteroidales bacterium
AATGTTAAGAACCCTTCATACGAAGACGTATGTACAGGCAATACAGGCCATGCTGAAGCCGTCAGGGTGGTTTACAACCCTCAAAAAACGAATTATGAAAGGCTGGGTAAGCTTTTTCTTGAGATACATGACCCTACCCAAGTTGACCGCCAGGGGCCAGATATAGGAAATCAATACCGCTCGGAGATATTCTACCTCAACAATAAACAAAAGGCTATTGCTGAGAAATATCTCAACATCCTTAAAGAAAAGGATTATAAGATAGCAACCAGGCTCACACAAGCATCAGAATTCTATGACGCAGAAGATTATCACCAGAATTACTACTTTAAAAAAGGTAGTACCCCTTATTGTCATGGGTATGTGAAGATATTTGGGGAGTAAAAAATTAACCTAAAAGCTTTTTCAAAGCAGCATAACCTTACTTAATTCTTTTGATACTGTATTTTGTAGATGTTGTAGCTTTATCTCCATCATAATAACCAATAAAGACTTCTCCATCTTTGGTAATGGCTAATCTTTCAAAATTTGAGCCACCCCACCAGTCGTCCAGATAAACAGAATAAAGCTCATTACCATCAGATGAGATAACTTTAAGAAACCTATATTGACTATGCTGGGCACCATCAGTATATTCATCAACATAAACATATATGTTATCCTTGTCGTCTACCCCAACAATACTGGGGTATAGACTTACAGTCATGTAATATTCCTGTTCACCCCGAAATGAGTCACTGTTAGCATTGTTTTGTGCATTCATGAGGTCACTATTCTGCTTATTTAATTCAGTATCTGTTGATAAATATGGTTTTTCTTTGTCTAAATTATACACGCCAAATATAGAATCGTTACCACGGTAAATGATGAAATTATCACTATTCTTCGAACAGTCATTGCTATATGGCAATGTTGAATATGCCATGATCGGTAACAAAGTTAACGGCCCTGTTTTCGCAATAGTATCAGCTTTCTTGTCAATAACATATATCACCTCCTCACTGCTTTTCCATGATGCCGTAAGATATATATATTTATCATCAACGTGCAGATTTTTAGCTATCACTGTGTTTCCGTTTTTAATTTCAGGATATTTTACTTCTCTTATAAATTCTCCAGAAAAATCATATATCATAATCCTGAAGTTTATTGCATCTATTACATATAACATGTTTTCATACGCAGCAAAAGCCGGTATGGCATCTATAAAACGTAAATCCTTAAGCTGCTTTGACTCCATTCCCTGTCCAAACCGGCCTTCCTCTTTACCCAGGTATAAATCAAGAACAACTTCTCCTTTATACGATGATATCTTTAAGTGTTGCTGCTCATCTGATAATAAGATTTTAATATTTGTATCATTTTTCAACCGGTCAAGTAATAAAGGAATACTCATATTTGAGCCTACAATAGAAGTCATCAGGTACTTATCATTATCAATATTGCAGAAAAACATAAAATTTGCTGATAGCTGCGGATCAATGGACTCTATGTCAATAATCAGGGCTTCGGGCACATAAAGCAGGAAGTTTTCAGTTGCAACTCTTCCCTCACCAACTATTGCCGGGGCCCTCTCAACAATGATCCAATGATTGTCGCTTGTTGTCATTAAAACTGAAAAGACCCAGTCCTCATCATGCAGCAATAAATGTCCTTTCTCATCTTCGCTGTCAAACACTATAGTATTATAATCTTTAACATAAACATTATTAATAGCTTTAACAGGTATTTCTCTTTTATGCTTTCCCCCATCAGTAATTAAAGACTCTTCTTTAGGTTTATCATGGTTTTCAATTTCGGCTACTCTCCCGCAGTAAATTAACAACATTGATATGATAATAATAGCAATACGTTTAAGTGCTTTCATTATGAATAAATTTGCTGTTTAAAATAAAATTGAAATGCTACCAAACTTAAAATACATCAAATAATAAACGAAAGTAGCAATAATTCATTTTACTAAATACTTAGACCTCAAAATTATTATCCCTAAAAACACCCTTTTCATATCACTCAATCAAAAAAAAATTACCTTTGTGGCACGTTTATTAAATATAGTAACACACGGGTAAAACAACCCGGCATCTCACTTGAAGAACAACTTTAAATAAGACCATGCACATAGCAGACGGAATAATTGACGCACGCATAGCTATAGCCGCCAATGCGGTTGCTGTTGCGGCAATATACGTGTCAGGAAGAAAAACCACGATAGAGGAAATCCCCAAAATGGGTATTACCGGTGCAGCCTTATTTGTGGCATCACTAATTCACATTCCATTTGCAGGCACATCAGTTCATCCGGGGATATATGGATTGGTAGGGATAATATTGGGGAAACGGGCGTTTCCTGTAATTTTTACCGTTGTGCTGTTTCAATCCATGATCTTCCAGCATGGCGGATTATTATCGGTTGGTATAAACTCAATTAATATGGGAGCAGGAGCTTTTGCAGCCTGGCTTATTTGGCGACAGCAAGCACTGCCCGAATACCTGAGAGCAGTTTTTGCCGGATTCATAGGAATAATAATACCGGTTTTACTTATGGCTACAGAATTTCAACTCTCAGGGTATGGCCGGGGTATACTTTATCTGTTTTCCATATACATTTTAGCAGCTGTAGTTGAAGGAGTTGTTACCCTTTCTGTTGTGAAGTTTTTCAGAAGAATAAAATCAGATATACTAACATAACCATTAAAAATTTACATCTATGATAAAATCAATTTTCCTATGCTCAGTTATGCTTTTGGTATTCAGTGCAAACACAATGGCTCATGCAATAAGATTTGAAGTTGAAAAGCATTACCCGGCAGTCACAGTACATGCCTATTTCACAAAAACCTCACCCCTTGTTGATGCATATGTTGAAGTTTTTTCACCCGGTAATGAAGAAGCTTTTCAAAAGGGACACACAGATAAGCATGGATTTTTCACTTTCCGCCCTGATGAAAACGGTAATTGGAAAGTATCTGTTGATGACGGAATGGGGCATTTTGACAGGGTAACCGTAGAAGTTTCTGATAAGTTTTTTATGAATGAAGAATCAATTAAGGCTGAAGAGCCAGCGAAGGCTGAAGAAACAAAAATTGTCAGTGACGATAAACCTGAAGAAGTAAAGCAAGCTGAAATACCTTTAATTTACAGAATTATTTTTGGCCTGTCGCTTATTTTTGGGTTAACAGGTATTATATATGGAATTAAAGCAAAACAATTACTAAAAAATAAGTAATCAGTGATTTGAAGCATTCATTTATTGATAAATACAGTAAACTTAACTCAACGGTTCATAGGCTTGATCCACGGATTAAGTTGCTTATGACATTTCTGGGTATTATTATTATTGTATCTGAGCCGCCAGGCAAAATATTACCGTTTGCTTTTTATGGCGTGGCAGTTCTGATATTAATGCTTTTGAGCCGTATTCCCCTGGGTTTTATTATTAAGCGCTTTCTCATATTAAGCCCGTTTATTCTAATGGCAGCTCTGTTCTTTCCTGTTTCGTTATGGTTAACAAATGATGAACAAATTGTAAATCTTCAGCATCCGGCATTTAAGGTAGCGTTATCTATTTTCTTAAAAGCAGGCTTGTCGGTAATACTGCTTATATTGCTGATATCAACAGATAAATTTCACAATTTATTGCTTGGGCTGCGAAAGCTAAAGATGCCTAAACTGATAGGAGTAATTGCTGCTCTCATGTACAGGTATGTTTTTATTCTTAGTGATGAGGCTTTAAAAACAAAGCGTGCCAG
>PWND01000205.1 GCA_003557965.1 Bacteroidales bacterium
TGAGATTCGCGAATATTTGCTCCTATTGATGTACCACTTCTAATTATCTGTTTTGCAATAGAATACTTACGATTCTCCTCCAAAACTTCAGAAAAAGAAATAATCTGTAATGCAAATTCAAAGCTCAAATCAACAATCCTATTACCCGTCTCTCTCATTTAATTATCTATTCATAAATATAAACATGCAAATTAACCAATTAACCAATTTACACATTAACACATTATCACATTTGCATATTAACTAATTTGCTAATTATCCTATGTCTTTTTATAAACAATTGAGACAAGCGATTTATCATCGCCACCCATGTTTATGGTAAGTCCGTATGGTTTTTCTGGTTTAATATTTATCTGTGCTTCACCTGCTTTACCAGTAAGCTGTTCCCATATTGTAACTGCCTGGTGTACACCGGTTGCACCTGTTGGGTGCCCCCATCCAATTAAACCACCTGTTGTATTAAATGGCACAATGCCATCTCTGGCTGTATTACCTTCAAGGACAAAATCAGTTCCTTTTCCATGCTCAGCAAAACCGATAGCTTCTGTAGCCATTATACCTGCAATAGTAAAACAGTCATGGCATTCAACAGTGCCAATTTTATCTTTATTGATACCTGCAGATTCAAGAGCTTTTTGCACCGCTACTTTTGTAGTTGATAAGAAAGTAAGGTCTTCAGGTTGTTTAGTAATGTCTTCTTCCGCTTGTCCCAAGCCAACTATTTCTACTGCATCCTTTTTATCAATTCCGCATCTTTTTAATCCTTCCTCTGATACAACAGCAATCGAAGATGCACCATCAGACACTTTAGAACAGTCAAAAACATTTAAAGCTTCAACAAATGCTTTAGGGTTAGGCTTAGCCATACCAAAAGATTCCAGGTCTTTGGATTTATTGTGAAATTCCTGAGCTGTAGGACATAGCCTGGCATTTTCTATTGCATTTTGAAACCACTTTGCCATAGCCTTACGGGCTTTTTCAGCACCAAATTTTTCGGCATAAGCTTTAGACCTGTCGCTAAATTTTCCGGGGAAAAAGTACGCATGTCCACTCTTCCTTTCTTTTGCCCAGCCTGCAGCAGCTAATATATCAGCACCATACATAGCCTTAACCGTGTTTTGAACTTCAACTCCTAATACCAAAGCAACTTCCGCTGTTTCGGCCAGGACAGATTTTATGCCTGTTGCCAGTGCAAGTGCACCTGTTCCGCACGCACCTTCAACTCGTATTGCAGGCTTATATCTTAAACCTTCATCAATAAATGGTGCAAAGGCAGCAATATTTGCCTGGTTATTAAACCTGGCTCCAATAAAATTGCCAAATACAGTTTCATCAACATTTTTTGCGCCACCTATCATGTTTAGCGTAGCTTCTCCGGCTTCTTTAATATATTCTTCCAGCCCCGGGCGTGGCTTTTTTGGGTGAAATTCTTTTCTTCCGGTTCCCAATGAAATAGTATTATAACCGGCAATCATATATACTTTTCTACGTAGTTTTGTCATTTTTATATCCTCCTTTTATATATAATCATTAATTGGCCCGTATGCATGGAAAAATCCAGTTAACAATACGGTATTTACATCATTTTCACTAAAAGCTACTTTGTCAGAAACCAGTTTCTTGCCGATTTCTTTAGAGCGTTTTGCATATTTTATGGCTAACTCAGCGCCTAAAGTATTCATTGATTTAAGTTCATTGTAATATTCTTTAAGAAAATCATCCTTGCCTTTATCTCCGACTACTGCTTTCCATGGCCTAATTGCCCCAGGCATGGCACCAAGTTCAGCCTCACACTTTTCCTGGTATTCAGAAATATCCTGATATTGCTTTTTATTAATATCAAAAATAGCAACAGGCCTTCCTTTTTCATATTTAAGGAATCCATCTTTTTGAGAACCATCAAAATTTTGCCCGCCACTAACGCCAAGCTCTAACATTTTATCAAGAAGTGGGCTATGCAGGTTTTCATCATCGAGGTATGGATTCATAACACTCATAATGTATTGGCAAACATCTATTCCAACATAGTCAATAAGTTGAAAAATACCCATAGGCCTTATAAGATATTCTTGTGATACTTTATTTATCATAAAAACAGCTTCAGTAAATGAGTATTTATTGGTTAGTTTTTCAGCCTCATTTATTCCATGTAATGCATCGCGCATAAAGTGTCCATTACCAATAAATCCTGCAAAATCAGCAGATGGCACAACAACTTTTCTTAGATTTTTAGAGAAGGTATTTGCAAAATCCACCAACTCGCTCTTAGTTTTATCAGTTTTAATAATTTCAACCAGCCGTTGTACAGCAGGTGGATTATAGAAATGTACACCAAGCACCCTGCCATCAAGTCCGGCTTCTTTGTCCAGCTTATTTATCGGGATTGAAGATGTGTTGGTGCAAAACCAAGGTTGCTTATTATTGTTTTCATTAATTTGCTTAAAAATTTTCACTTTTAAGTCAGGGTCTTCCTTAATTGCTTCAAAAATCACAGTAGAATCATAAGTGGCTTCTAACAGTGTAGTTGGCCTGATAAGGAATAATACATCTTCAACGTATTGATTTATAATTTGGCTGTTATCTACCAAATCTGCTCTGTCAGCATAAACATCCCGCAAAGCAACAACTTTTCTTTCTGCTGCTTTTACTACTTGCGATTTCACGTACTTCATAAGGCCTGAAAGCGCCTCACTTGATACATCCATTGCATGAAGAACGAAATGCTTGCCCTTATTTTCAGGCTTCAGGCTTAGATCCGCCATTTCCATGGCTGTAAGCAAAAGGATACCGCTTCCCATTTTGCCAGCGGCACCTAAAACTGATACATTTTGTAATTTCTCTGTATAATTCATGCTTTCGTCGTTTTATTAGTTTATCAAAATGATTTATATTTCAATTATTTACAACAGTTTATTTTCCCCACTCAGGCTTTCTTTTTTCAAGAAATGCTTTCATCCCTTCAGTACCTTCATTGCCAAACAATGACCCAAACTCTTTAGCTTCCAGTTCACAACCAGGGCCAAAGTCAAGCATTAGGCCTTTTCTTGTAACACTTTTTACTTTTTTAATAGCTTCCGGCCCTTTATCAGCAATCTTTTTTGCAATTGCAATTGTTTCAGGGATAAGTTGCTCTGCATCAACTACTTTTTGCACTAACCCCATTCTAAGAGCTTCATCAGCAGTAATCATATCAGCTGTATAAAGTAAATAAAGAGCATTAGAAAGGCCAACAAGCCTTGCCAGTCTTTGGGTTCCTGCGTAACCCGGGATAAGCCCAAGGTTAACTTCCGGCTGGCCAAATTTAGCATAATTGCTTGCCACTCTAAAATCAGTAGCCATAGCTAATTCGCATCCACCTCCCAGTGCGAAGCCATTTACAGCAGCAATTACCGGCTTATTTAAAGCTTCAATTCTGTTAAAGGCCTTTTGTCCGGTTTTAGCAAACTCTTCACCCTGCTGTGAATTCATATTTACCATCTCGGCAATATCAGCACCGGCAACTAATGCTTTGCCATCACCTGTAAGAATTATAACTTTTACATTATCGTCCTTCTCCATTTCATCAAGGAAAGCATTGAGCTCTTTAAAAAACTGCGAGTTCAGTGCATTCATTGCATCAGGGCGGCTAATAGTAACAATAGCTACTTTATCCTGAATTTCTGTTTTTAAAATTTGATAGTTCATGAGTTGTTGGTTTTTAATTTATAATTATTTGTTTTTAGTTCTATTAATCAATTACTTAGTTCGTTAA
>PWND01000175.1 GCA_003557965.1 Bacteroidales bacterium
CGGAGCAGGCAGCATTCCCTCTGTTGGCAAAAATGACGCAATGGAAGATGTTGACTCTATTAAAGAAACTCTAAGCAAAAACACTAAAATGCTTTTTATTACTGCCGGAATGGGTGGTGGCACAGGAACTGGCGCTGCACCGGTTATTGCAAAAGCATCTAAAGAACTGGAAATCCTTACCGTGGGAATTGTTACAATGCCATTCTCATGGGAAGGCAGAAAAAGAAGACAACAAGCAGAAGAAGGTATAAAAGAACTTAAAGAACATGTTGATACTCTGCTTATCGTTTCTAATGACAAGCTTAGAGAACTATACGGAAACATGTCTTTTAGCGAGGCTTTCGGCAAAGCCGACGATGTTCTCTCTATCGGGGCAAAAGGTATTGCCGAAATTATTTCTATTACAGCAAAAATTAATGTTGACTTTGCTGATGTTAAAACCGTTATGTCTGACAGTGGTGTGGCTATTATGGGGTCAGGAAGCGCAGAAGGAGAAACCAGGGCACTGGATGCAGTCCAAATGGCTTTGTCATCTCCATTGCTGAATGATAATAATATTAAAGGTGCTAACAAAATACTCCTTAATATTACTAGTGGACAAGATGAAATTACAATGGATGAAATTACTGAAATCACTGAACATATTCAACTGGAGGCCGGCTCTGAAGCTGAAATTATTTGGGGACTGGGAATAGATGAAAACCTTGGGAATAACATTAGCCTTACTGTGGTAGCAACCGGATTTGACCAAAATGCAAACCTCGGATACGACCTGGAAAACACTAATCCTAAAAAAGTAGTTATGCCTCTGAATGAAGAAATAAAACCCAAACAAGACGAAACTAATATTGAAAATAAATCAGAGGAAAATGTTGAGAAAGAGATACATGGGATGAAGCTCGTCAGAAAAAAATCAAAACAGGAAGGAAAAAATTATTCTGCAAAAAAGGATGATAATAATATTATTGAATTTGATATTAAATCCTCTCAACAAAAGCCCCCAAGCACCAAAAAAACAGGCGAAAGCGACTCTTTAGGCTTAATGCCCGGTGAAAGAAAAGTTGAAGAATTTGATGAAATATCTAAAGAAGAACTTGATAAAAAAGCTAAAGACAGAGAACAAAGGTTAAGAGAGCTTAGCCTTAAACTCAAAACTCCGGAAGGACTTCAGGAGCTCGAAAAGCAACCGGCATTTGTTAGAAGAAACGTTACCCTTAGCAAAGTGCCCGACAGCTCTGAATCCCAAATATCAAGATATATCTTAAAAGAAAGTGATAGCAAAAACGTACAGATTAAATCTAATAACTCTTTTTTACACGACAACGTTGATTAATCCTGGATAAATCTTTTTGCAAAACTTATATATCAATGCTTTTTGATAAGTAATTTTGCTGCCTGAACTTTCAACCTGAATTTTAGTGACTTAACTTTTCTTGTATTTTAAAAATTTTGTAATTTTACAGTTAGTTTTATTTGAATGAATAACTAATTTTAAAAACATTTTATAAACATAATTTGTGTAAATGAAAAAGTATTACCCGTTGTCAGTATGTTTTTTAATATTTGTTTTTGCTGTTATTTCTGCCTGCAGCAAAGACGATCCTAAATATATTGCCGAACAAGACAGGAAAATTATCTTGCAGTATATTGAGGATAACAACCTGGATGCTCACGAAGTTGACGATACTGGTGTTTTTTATGTTATCGAAAAAGAAGGCAGCGGTGACTTCCCAAGCTCTAACTCTAGGGTACATGTTGCCAGTATGGGGTTTTTTTTAGATGATGATGAAGAAATTGTTTTTAAGGAATATACCTCACAATACTATAATTTAAATGAACAAATTTTAGGCTGGCAATATGGAATCCCAAAATTTAACAGGGGAGCAAAGGGAATGTTGCTTATCCCATCAGCACATGGGTATGGCCCCGACTACAATTACTGGTACACTGGAGTACCCCCAAATACTGTCTTGTTTTACGAAATTGAAATGATTGATTTTAGTTAATCAGAATTTCATAATAAAACTTTATTGTGACAGATTGAAAACAAATTGTAAATTTGCAGCGAAAAAATATTAGAAAGATGGCAAGTATCAGAAAATTGAAAAAAGACATTGACTTTCTTACCCAGGAAGTTGTTGAAACTATAATGATTAAACTTTATTTTGTGCCGGAAACAAAAAGCCAGGAATTATTAAAAATGGCTGAAGACTTTGTTGATTACAGAGATAATGTTATTAAAAAAATCAATAAGCCGGAGCTGAAAGAAGAGGCTGAAAAAAAGAAAAAGAAATTAAAATCCTATTATAACGAAATTTTCGAAACCTTTATGGCAGAAGTAAACAAAGCGTTTGAAGATTTGAATAAAATAAAGGATAGCGACTCTTCGAAATAGAGTTTGTTGATATATATATAATGATTTGAAATACTGAAAGCTGTTATTATTACGGAATTAGCTGCGCTTGCTTTACTCCTTTTTTAATTATTACCCCACCCGGCTTCTTAGTAAAATAGTATAAATACATGAATAAAAAAGTCAAAAAGAACGCTTCTTCTTATGAGAAAGGCACAAAAAATGCAAATAGTAGAAAAAGTGTCACCGGGAAAACTCAAAAAGATAGCTTGAAGAGAAATCAAAAATCAAGAAAAAAGCCCGGGAAGGCTGCCGAGGAAAAGTATAGGCTAAATCGCTACATTGCCAATGCTGGTGTTTGCTCCAGGAGAGAAGCTGATAAGCTTATAAGCAGCGGAAGAATTAAAGTAAATGGCAAAGTTGTAACTGAACTCGGAACCCAGGTTAGCATTAATGATGAAGTTGTTTATGGCAGCCAGAAGCTCTCAATTGAGAAAAGAGTTTACCTGGTACTTAACAAACCAAAAGATTACATAACAACAATGGACGACCCTCACGGCCGAAAAAATGTTATGGAACTTATAAAAGGGGCCTGTGATGAAAGGGTGTACCCTGTAGGACGCCTCGACAGAAATACTACCGGATTGCTCTTGTTTACGAATGACGGAGAACTTGCCAAAAAACTTACACACCCCAAGCATGGCGTACAAAAAATTTATCATGTGTTTTTAGATAGAAAATTGCAAAAACCCGACTTTGAAAAGCTTACTGAAGGTATTGAACTTGATGACGGGCCTGTAAAGGTTGACAGCATAGCATATGTTAGTGATGGCAAAAAAAATGAAGTTGGAGTAGAAATTCATTCAGGCAGAAACCGTTTAGTTAGAAGAATGTTTGAAGCTTTGGGTTATAAGGTTGAAAAACTTGACAGGGTGGTTTTTGCCGGACTTACTAAAAAAGACCTGCCTAGAGGAAAATGGAGAAAACTTTATCAAAAAGAAATAGGCTTCCTTAAAATGATAAAATAAAAGTGCTAAAAGTAAAAACGCACAATCTTTGTCTTAACAACCATTATCTTATTTTCGATTAAATTAATTTTTCTACAGTTACATGCTTAAAAAAAATATTTTCGTATATTGCGTAAGAAAATTTTCAGAATTGCCAAATGAGTGAAGATTAATATCCACTTATTAATAAACCGGGATAATAATTAACATATCTAAATCTAACAGTTATGGATGACTTTAAATCTCTGGCGAAACAAAAAACAAATGACGAACTTGTTGAAATTTATAGCAAGTCAATGGATTACCAACCTGATTTCATAAAAATAATTGAGGATGAACTAACAGAAAGGAATATACCAATTGCACCATTAAAAAAAGTCAGAGCTGACGCTTATGAAGTCAGTGACAAAAAGATTCATGCAGGTGAGCAGGGTAGTACTTTATATATAGCCATATGTTTCTTATTAGCCATTCTTGGTGGAATAATTTCAATTATTGCCGGATATATCTATGCTTATTCAAAAAGGAAGGATTCAAAAGGGGAGTCTTTCTACTACTACAACGAACAAACCAGAAAGTATGGAAAATGGATGCTGCTTGTTGGTGCAATTATGCTATTTATGTGGTTTTTAATTTAAAATCTGAACAACTATCCCCGCAACATTTTACATATTAAGTGCAAAACTATTTACTGAACATAAACTTTACACTGCCGCATAGGCTTTTATAGCGGCAGAAAGTAAACAAGCAGGCTGTGCCCAAACAGTCAAAATATTAATAAAACAGAAATAATGCAATACATTCATTAATTATTCTAATTTTGCTTGATGTACTAACGCAGAAATATATTATTGTCATTAAAATTTATTAAAGGTATTGTAGAGCCAATTGTATAAAATAAGCCTTGGTAATTATTGTTTTTGCTTAATAGGGTACAAAATAAATCCTTCCATTTTGTGCCTTATATATTTGGCTGTTTTTCTTTCCAGGCCAATGTCGATTGAATCATAATGGCAAATATAGAAAGTGGTAGAACCATCCATGAATTATTAGAAAAGTATTGATTTAAAACAGATTATTTAAAAATTAAAAACTAAAAAAATGAAAAAGTTTATACAAAAAACACTATTTGCCAAAATTCTGATTTTGGGTTTATTATTTACATTTACATTAAGTTGTGAACTGGATGAAATTATTAATGATGAAAATGATGAGGAAGGATTTATTGATGCCGATGGCAATGAATATGAAACGATAAAAATTGGCGATCAGGAGTGGATGGCAGAAAATCTCAGAACTACAAAGTTCAATAACGGTGATGTTATTCCCTCAGGCTTTAGTTTTGCTGAATGGAGTAATTTAGATGATGAAGCAGCCAGTGCAATATATTCCTACGAAGAGATTGAAGGTTTTGGTTCCGATTTAGACGTGGTTGAGGCTTATGGGAAGCTATATAACTGGTATGCCGTTGACGACCCAAGGGGCTTATGCCCGGCAGGTTGACGTATTCCTACTAATGATGACTGGAAAGAGCTAATTGATTATATTGTTGAGCAAGGGTATCCTAACCAGTCAGATAATTCTGAAGGAGCAGGTAACGCATTAAAATCATGTTACCAGGTTGACTCTCAATTAGAGGGCAATTGTGCAACATCTATGCATCCCCGCTGGAATTCAGATGAAACGCATTATGGTTTTGATGAGTTCGGCTTTTCTGCCCTTCCAGGAGGTAGCCGCGCCGGCAATGGACAATTCCTTAGTATTGGCTTAAATGGAAGTTGGTGGTCTTCTACTGAAAGTTCATCAACACTCGCATACGATATGTCCTTAAGAAGTACTAGGGGGGATGCACATCGCTTTGGAAGTAGCAAGAGTGTTGCCAGATCTGTTCGTTGTATCCGCGAATAATTGAATGATTGGGTATTTGAATAATCTTGCGGTGGCCTGGCACCTTTCTTTGCTATATATAGAAAAAGCCCTGAAAGAGTAAATATAGAATTTTTGCTTCTATTTCTTTCAGGGCTTTTTGTGGTACCACCTGGAATCGAACCAGGGACACACGGATTTTCAGTCCGTTGCTCTACCAACTGAGCTATGGCACCAAAATTTGCGGTGCAAAGATAAACAAACTTATTTAAGATACAACTATTATTTTTAAAATTTTAAAAATAATTACGTTAAGCCTGGCTTATCTACATACTATAAAGGTAACCCGGCAATTTATTGTTTACTCTTTTAAACTTTGGGTAAATGATTATTTTTTGTCGTACAGTAATAATCTTTTTTATACTTTTGAGATTTAATAATGATTACATTCACAGATGAATTTTGTTATTGACATAGGTAATTCCTTTATCAAATTATCACTTTTTGATAAAGATATTATTGTAAAAAACTTCGTCATAAGTGTTAACAGCATAGATGCGATTAATAAAACATTAATTGATTATTTTGATGATTATAATATTGATAATGTTTTGATTTCTAACGTAAGAAATAAAAATATTATTAATATGAGGCTTTTTCCCAAAAATGTCAATATTATTGAATTTAATGTAAACACCCCAATCCCATTAAAAATAAAATATAAATCACCGGGTACGCTTGGAACTGACAGAATTGCTGCTGCTGTTGGCGGAGCATCAGTTTTCCCGGGCAATAATGTATTGGTTATTATTGCCGGTACATGTATTACTTATGAGTTGGTTAATATTAACCAGGAGTACATTGGAGGAGCAATTTCTCCCGGAATGATGATGCGTTTTAATGCTTTGAATAATTTTACAGGAAATTTGCCGTTAATTAATAAACCCGCTGAAAATCCGCCATTTATAGGCAAAAGTACGGAAGAATCATTGTCTTCCGGGGTTGTATGGGGAATAGTAAATGAAATAGATACAAATATTCAAAAATATTCAGAATTATACCCCGGGATAAAAGTGGTTTTTAGTGGTGGTGATGTTTTTTATTTTGACAAGTTGTTAAAAAGTAAGATATTTGCAACCGAATTTTTAGTTTCACAAGGATTAAATAAAATTTTATTATATAATGTACATACCTAAAGGCTTTTTAAAGCTGGTTTTATTATTTGCAACAGCATTTTTGTTGCTGCCCGAAAATAATTTGTTTTCTCAAACAAGAATTAGTTCCCCATATTCCATGCATGGTATTGGAGAGTTATATTTTAATAATAACTTCAGAAACATGGGAATGGGAGGTATTTCTATAGGCCATAGAAGCAACAGGTCTGTAAACTATGTAAATCCTGCATCTTATACTGCCGTTGACTCTACCTCTTTTGTTTTTGAAACAACAATATTTTCTCACTTATATGAGCAGAAATCTTATGACCAGGAGCAGATGACGAACTATGCTTCACTTGGTAATATTGCATTTAAGTTTCCGGTTTATAGTTGGTGGTCATCAGCTTTTGGGCTTATGCCATTTAGTGCAGTTGGATATAAAGTTACCAATACACAAAGCACGGATGACATGGAAGAACTTATATTTTCTTATGAGGGCGTTGGTGGTATTCACCAGGTTTTCTGGGGGAATGCCTTTAACCTGGGGAAAGGCTTCTCTGTTGGCGTTAATACCTCATACTTATTTGGAAACTATAAGGATATTACCGTAGTAAGTAGCCCGGAAGCTAGTTTCTACAGGGCAACTCAACACAGGACAATTTCAGCTAACGGCTTTATGCTTAACACAGGTATCCAGTATAACAGGGAAATTAGCCCGGAAAGGCATTATACAATTGGAGCTATTTTCGGTAATGAAACAAAACTTAATGCTGATGAAACTTTTATGTATAGAATGACACTTCCCGGACATACTGTACCTGATACAGTCCAGTATTATGTTAATGATGATGGCAAAATGAATATACCACTATACTGGGGCGCCGGGTTTTCTGTAAAATTCAATGAAAACTGGATGGCCGGTGCAGACTTTTATAACCAAAACTGGAATAATTTTGAACTTTTTAATAAAGAAACCAAACTTAATAACTCATACCAGGTAGCTTTGGGCTCTATGTATACTCCTGACCAAACAACATACTCTAACTTTTTAACACGGGCAAGATATACAGCAGGTGTGAGATACAAACAAACATATATTATTCATAATGACAATCCTGTTAATGAACTTGGCATAAGTGCAGGATTTGATTTCAGGCTTCGAAGAACATATTCAGGCATGACTTTTGCATTTGAATGGGTTAACAGGGGAAGCCTTGAAAATAACAACCTTAGGGAAGATATATTCAAATTCAACATCGGAATTAACTTCCATGAAAGATGGTTTGTCAGAAGAAAATTTTTATAAAATTCTAAGAATTTAGTATATTTGAAATTATTTTTTTTGAAAAAAGCAAAAAAAACTGAAGTAATTAAAAGAATCATAATTTCGAAAACAATATTTTTAATATTAGAAATCAATATAGTACAACCAGTTAAAATAATTAAATATTTATAGATGAAAACAAAAACTTTATTAATTTCCACTTTTGCCGTTTTTACGTTGTTAATGACTTTAAGCTACAATCAACTTAATGCAAATGATAACGCTTTAAACAAGTTTGAAAAACTTGGCCTGTATTTGGATGAACACGAACAGGATTATGGCAAGTATGGTAAAGATAGTGCTCGATGTGTTAGAAACTTGTCAATATATATAGAATATTATCGTCAACGCAGCTTAGAACATGCTGTTGAACCTTGGCGATGGGTTTATCATAATTGCCCGGGTGCACGACAAAATACTTTTATTCATGGTGCTCAAATAATAAAATACCTATATAGCATTGAGGAAGACCCGCAGCAAAGAGAAGCGTATGTTGACTCATTGATGACTTTATATGATAAAAGAATTAAATATTTTGGCAGAGAAGGTTTTGTGTTGGGAAGGAAAGCAGCCGACCTTTATACATTTCAGCCAAACAATGTTATGGAAATATATGAAATTTCGGAAAGGTCAATTTCTCTTGAGGGGAAGTCTTCTTCAGCCGATGTTCTTTTAATTCATTTTCACAGCCTTATTAGTTTGGTACAGGCCGGTTTAAAAGAAGAATATGAAGTTCTGGAAGCCTATGATAGGGCAATGAATATTATTGACCATGTGATGGAAACAGAACCTGATAAACGAAATCAATATGAAGTTACCAAAGGAAATTTGGAACAAATGTTCAGCCCCTTTGCCAGTTGTGAGAATATTGTACAGTTGTATCAGCCAAGATTTGAAAACAACCCTAATGATCCTGAATTATTACAAAAAATTACAGAAATGCTTGATAATTCTGACTGTCATGATGAGGAGCTTTTTTATAATGCCAGCTTAAATTTATATAATCTTGCTCCAAATGCAGAAGCTGCTTTTATGCTTGGCCGTATGGAACAGGAAAACGAAAACTTTGATAAAGCTTTGAAATTCTTTAAAGAAGCTATTCCTCTTTATGAAAAAGAAGAAGATAAATTTACACCGTACTTAATTATTGCTGATATACTTTTCAGGCAATTTGACAGGTACTCTGATGCCAGAAGATATGCTCTTAAAGCTGCAGATGCACAGCCTGATAATGGCAGGCCGTTTTTACTTATTGGGGAAATGTATGGTGCTACAGCCAGGCAGTGCGGCGATAATGAATTTACGGAAAGAGTTGCACATTGGGCTGCAGTTGATAAATTCAAGCAGGCGAAAAGAGTTGATGATAGCGCAAGTATTCAAGAGAGAGCTGACTCCATGATAGATACTCATAAAAGACATTTTCCAACAAGAGAAAATATCTTTTTCTATGGCTTTGAAGAAGGAGAAACTTATACTGTTGAATGTTGGATAAATGAACGAACAATTATCAGGGCCAGGTAATCATTTAATGAACTTTACAGAACAAAACCCTTATTATTTTTTACATAAAGCTAAAAGCATTGTCATTCTGCTTTTTATGACAGTGCTTTTAGCTTGTAAAACAGACCTGGATACTATCTCTATCATCACAAAAGAAGATGAAACACCCTTAGAAACAGCTTTTGATGTAAAAATTGTTTATTCAGAACATGCTAAGATTAAAATGATCCTGGAGTCACCCAAAATGGATAAATATCAAAGTGAAGAAAGGAATTTTCTTGAAATGCCTGATGGCGTTAATGTATTGTTCTTTGATTCTATTGGCCAGCAAACATCCAGCCTGAGAGCAAATTATGCAATCAGCTACGAGGAAGAAAACATTATGGAAGCCCATAATGATGTAGTTGTTATTAACGAGAAAAATGAAAAATTAAATACCGAGCATTTAATATGGGATAGAAATAAGCAGATTATTTTCACCGAAAAGTTTGTGAAAATTACTACTGATGAGGAAGTCCTTTTTGGCGACGGACTAGAATCTGATGAAAGGTTTGACCAATGGGTGATTAAAAGGCCCAGAGGTGTCTTTAGTATAGAAACAGGTGATTGATAAAAACTATTATTTGTAAATTTGTAAAAAAATTATTTTGGAACACATTACCATTATAATTGTTAGTATTATTTTTTCGGCATTCTTCTCAGGAATGGAAATAGCCTATGTGTCGGCTAATAAGTTGAAAGTTGAAGTTGATAAAAAAAGTGGTGGCTTATCTGCAAAACTACTTGGGAAAATTGTAAAAACTGATTCCGACTTTATTTCTACAATGCTGGTTGGCAACAACCTTATGCTTGTAATTTATGGAATATCAGCCGCACTACTCCTCGAACCGATACTAAAAGCAACTCTCCCACAATCACTTTTTAGTGAACCGGCAATCCTGATTTTCCAAACTATCATTACATCCCTGGTTATCCTTATTTTCGCTGAATTTATTCCTAAATCACTATTCCGAATTAACCCAAATAGAATAATTAACTTCTTTTCAATACCTGTTGTTATTTTCTATTACCTGCTATTCCCGATTGTGTTTATTACAATTAAACTTGCATCTGCTATTCTAAAATATGGCTTTAGAATTAATATTGAAGGAAGAAAAAAAGTTTTCGATATTGTTGATATTGACCACTTTCTTAAAGAGTTTTCTTCTGATGACAAAGATCATAGTGACAGCGAAAGCCTTGAAATGCAAATATTTAAAAATGCAATTGAATTTCCGGAAGTTAAGCTTAGAGAATGCATGATCCCAAGGACTGAAATTGTAGCATTTGAACAAAATGATGACCTTATTAGCATCAGAGAAAAATTTACGGAAACAGGGCTGTCTAAAATTCTTATCTATAAAGAAGATATTAATGAAGTTATTGGATATGTTCATGTTTTTGATTTTTTTAAAAACCCCGAAGATATTAAATCAATTTTAAGGCCGCTGCTTATTGTGCCTGAAACTATGCTCGCTAATAAACTACTGCAAAGCTTTATTCAGCAAAATAAGAGTATTGCTGTTGTAGTTGATGAATTTGGCGGAACCGCCGGGCTTATTACTATAGAAGATATTATGGAGGAAATATTCGGAGAAATTGATGATGAGTATGATTTTGATAATCTTGTTGAAAAACAAATTAAAAATAATGAATATCTCTTCTCCGCCAGGCTTGAAATTGACTATTTAAATGAAAAATACAGCTTGAAACTCCCGGAATCCGAAGAATATGAAACACTTGGAGGGCTTATTATTAACTATCATGAAAGCATTCCTGACAAGGATGATGTTATCACAATAAACGATTTCGTTTTCAAGGTAACACAAGTTACCGAAAACAGAATAGAACAAGTAATCTTAAAAACCAATAAATGATTAAGTTAATTTATTAACTCTTATTTTATTATTTTAAAATTCTGTTATACATTTGCAAACTCAAAAATTTAATTATTTATTCTTTATACATATAAATATAATATCAAAATAAAATGGCAGTAATAGGGAAAATCAGAAGTTACTCAGGATTATTAATTGCAATAATTGGATTAGGCCTTGCAGCTTTTGTGTTGCAAGACTTTTTTGGCTCAGGCACTACTCAGCAAAGAGGAGTTTCAGAAGTTGGCAAAGTTGAAAATAACAAAATCTCTCCAATGGAGTTTTTTGAAAGAGTATCCACTAAAAAGCGGCACACAGGCCTGGAAAATGTAGAACCACAAATTGATTTTGTAATCAGAAATTATACATGGGAAAGAATTGTTGCTGAATTGTTGATTAATGAAGAAATTGATAACATAGGGCTTAGAATATCTTCGGAAGAATACAGTGATATTTTTTTTGGAGATGAGCCTCACGACATGGTTATGCAGTTTTTTGGAAATCCTCAAACAGGAGAACTTGACAAAGAAATGGTTTTCAGAATTCTGGAACAGGTTAACTGTAATATAGACAGACGACACATGAACCAACAAGAAAGAGAAGTGTGCTGGCTAAAGCAGGAGTTGAGAAAACAAAAAAGACAGGAAAAATATTTAAATCTGGTTCGAAATGGTTATTACGCACCAAAAACCCTTGCTGAACTTTCCTTCCAGCAGGAAAATGTTACGGCTGATTTAAGATACGTAATGAAAAACTATAATGATATAGCCACTGATCAAATCAGAATATACTTTCCTGACTTGATAAACTCTTATCATAAGATAAAACATGAATATAAAAATGATGAAGAAACAAGGGATATTGAATATGTAGTTTTTCCCGTGTTTCCATCTGATGAAGACAGAGAGGAAGTTTATAACAGCGTTTTGGAACTTACTGAAGAATTAAAAACAACCAGAAATGAATTTGTTGAATCTTTTGTTAACTCTGTGAGCGATATAAGATTTGACCCGACATTTAAAACCGAAGGCTCTTTAAACATTGAAATAGATTCTATCATGTTTAATTCACCTGTAGGTACTGTTGTAGGCCCATACAGGGAAGGAAACTACTTTAAGTCTTCAAGGCTCCATAGCATTGAACTAAGGCCTGATTCTATGAGCGCCAAGCATATATTAGTTGCATACCAGGGTGCTTTACAGGCTGATCCTTCTATTGAAAGGCCTTATGCACAGGCAAAGGAGAAAGCTGACAGCTTATTGGATATTTTTAACAGGGGAAGAGCACAAATTGAGGACTTGGCCCCCGAACTGTCTGATGACCCAACTGCTGCCTTTAACCAGGGTGACCTTGGATGGTTTGAAGATGGACAAATGACGAAAAACTTTAACAGGGCAATAATTGATAACTCTATAGGTGATTTTGTTGTTGCCGAAACTGAATATGGCTTTCACATTATTGAAATTACCGGAAAATCCGCCCCTAAAAAGAATATCCAGGTTGCTCATGTTGCCAGGGAAATAGCACCAAGTAGTGCTACTTATAATAAAGTTTATACTGAAGCAAGTTCTTTCTCTGCCAAAGCACAACAAACTGATGATTTTGAAAGGCTCGCTAATGAAAAAGACCTTGTTAAAAGATCAGCACAGGGCGTGACTATTATGAGTAACAACTTGCCGGGTGTTAATAACCCAAGGGCTGTTATAAGATGGGCATTCATGGATAATGTGAAAGTTGGTGACGTCTCAAGCATTGAAGAGATTGATATTATTGATGACTACTATATTGTTGCTCATTTGGCCAATATTACACCAAAAGGTTATCCTCCATTGGCTGAGATTGAAGATAGAGTTAGAGAGCATGCTTTAAATCAGAAGAAATATGAACTGTTCTCGCAGAAAATTAAAGAAACTGAATATCATTCAATATATGATATGGCTGAAAAACTTGGCCTTAATGTTCAGTATGCTACAAACATGAAGTATAAAGCATCTATGCTTAGCGGTGCAGGATATGAACCTTTTGTGATAGGTAAAGCAATAAGTAATGAAACTGATGTTATATCAGAACCGATAAAAGGAAATGCCGGTGTTTTTGTTGTGAAAATTACAAGGAAGGATGACCCTTTTACTCCTTCTAGCTTAACACCCTACCAGGAAAGGCTAAGGGCAAACTTTACAAGGTATATTGACAGGGATACTGATAATATTATTAAATATGAAAAGTTTCTTGAAGTTCTGCTTAGAAGAAACTTTGCAGCTAATATTCAAAGCAAAGTTATTGAAGCTTTAAGAGAAAATGCCAGTATTGAAGACAACAGAGCATTTGACTATTAAATACAGATAAGCTTTTTATAAATAATAAAACAATAAATTTTGCTTTTGCGTTTTTTTTTTTAAATTTGTCTTTTATTCGACAAAAGAAGGAAGGTTTTGCTACGAAATACACAGTCAATGTAGTATGGCGTAGCACCTTACGTTATAAAAAATATTATAAGTAATCTAATTAATTATGATTATTAAAAAAGATATACACCCCCCGTAAGTTGAAAAGTTCGTTTTTAGTTTATAACAAATACAAATAATTACTTATTACATAACAGAAAAAGAAAAAGTATTAACCAAAACTATACTCATTATGAAAAAATTTACAAAAATTACAACTTTTATAGTTGCATTTATGATGATGCTCTTTAGCTTTAATAGCTGGGGGCAGTATACAGGTACAGGAACGTTTACTAAAATTACCAGCATTGACGATCTTGATGATGGGTTTTATGTAATAGCTGAGCTTAATGAAGATTTTGCTATGGATGTTGACAATGACGGATCATTTTTCAAGCATACGGCAATTAATCCTGATTCTGACGAGATTACTAATCCAGCAAATAATATTGTTTGGAAAATTGAATCAGATGGAGCAGGCTATACAATATCCAATATTGATGGCGCAACAGTTACTTATGTTTCTTATAGCGGTTCAAGTAATGCTGCTTATGCCGTTGAAAACCCGGCTTCTATTAGTGATAATGAGAGATGGACAATTGAATATAATGATAGATTTGAGGTAACAAATGTTGCTGTTGATGACAGGGAGC
>PWND01000324.1 GCA_003557965.1 Bacteroidales bacterium
ATATAATCTTGGGCCGGGAAGTTACCAGGGTGAAGAAAGGCTAACTTTTGACAGATATGGAGATATAAAAATTGAAGCCAATATAGAGTATAGATTTCCGCTGATAAATGTTGTAAAAGGTGCATTATTTGTTGATGCAGGAAATGTTTGGTTTATGCAGGAAAATCCTGACTTCAAAGGTGGCGAATTTTTAATTAATAAGTTTTATAAAGATTTAGCTGTTAGTGCAGGATTTGGCATAAGGCTGGATTTTGACTTTTTTATTTTCAGGCTTGATGCCGGATTGCCCCTGAGAAACCCGGCTAAAGACCCTGGCAATAGGTGGATTGAAAGCTTACCTGAGTTTGGTGACTTTAATCTTAGTGTTGGTATTGGATATCCGTTCTAATTCTTTTTTTATGAAAGTAAATACTTTTGCAAATTTCCTTATTGAGCAGTTTCCCTACGAACCTACAAATGACCAGGTTGAACTTCTTAAAGAATTAGCAATGTTTATTTATGAACGTAATGATAATTCTTTGTTTATAATAAAAGGATATGCTGGTACAGGAAAAACAACAGTTGTTTCAAACCTTGTAAATGTATTGCCCAAAATAAAAGCAAAAACTATTTTGCTTGCGCCAACAGGAAGGGCAGCAAAGGTAATGGCATCATACTCCGGAGCGAAAGCATTTACCATTCACAAAAAAATCTACAGGATAAATACAAGCAAAGAGGGTAGCCCCGGGCTAAAATTAATTGAAAACAAACACAAGAATACATTCTTTCTTGTTGATGAAGCTTCCATGATAGCAGCAAACAGCAATACCTCAGGTGCAGAGCTTTTTGCTGCAAGAAACCTGCTTGACGACCTTATGCATTATGTTTATAGTGGAGAAAACTGCAGGTTAATCCTTATTGGTGATACAGCACAGCTTCCACCTGTAATGGCTGATGAAAGCCCTGCATTAAACACCGAATATCTGAAACTGTCTTACAATCTTAATGTGAAAACCGCCGAGTTAAAAGAAGTAGTCAGGCAGGATAGCGATAGTGGAATTTTATATAATGCAACTACTCTTAGGAATATGCTTGCTCATGAGCAGGAGGGTTTCCCCGGGTTTAAAACAGGCAATTTTCCTGATATCGTAAGACTTGAAGGATATGATGTTGCTGATGCTATAAATAGCTCTTTTAGTCACAGAAAATGTGAAGATTCGGTTATTATTTGCCGCACTAATAAAAGGGCAAACTTGTTCAACTCAAATATCAGAAGCAGAATTTTATTACTTGAAGATGAAATATGTGCCGGCGACCTTATGATGGTAGTTAAAAATAATTATTTCTGGCTACCTCAAAGTTCGCAGGCCGGGTTTATTGCAAATGGTGACATATTGGAAATAAAAAGAATCAGAAAAATTCAGGAATTATATGGGTTCAGGTTTGCAGATGTTACTGTTAGATTACTTGACTATCCTGATGAGCCTGAACTTGATGTTAATATTATTTTGGACTCTGTTTACGTTGATGGAGCCTCGCTTAACAGCAATCAAACCCGTACATTATTTGAAAATGTTGAGCAGGATTATCTTGAATACACTAATAAGCGCAAGCGCTATGCAAAAATAAAATCCAACCCATTTTATAATGCGCTGCAGGTTAAGTTTGCCTACTCTCTTACGTGTCATAAAGCTCAAGGTGGCCAGTGGAGTAACGTTTTTGTAGAAATGGGCTTTATGCATGATAATCAACCAAACACTGACTACCTCAGATGGTTGTACACCGCTGTTACAAGAGCTACAAGCAAGCTCTACCTTATTGGGTTTTCCGATGATTTTTTTGCTTGATATTATTGAAATTATTTTTGCAAATTACGAAAAATCACTTAGGTTTGCTTTTTAAAACTAATTATAAAGTTACCAATATACGAATCCGGCATAGTTGCAAAAAACTGATTGAACATTCATAATTATAAAAAAATATATAACATGAAAAAAGAACTTGAAATAAATCCACTTAAAGGCTTTGGCAGCATTAGGTTTGGAGCAACCCGTAATGAAATTCAGGAAAAGTTTGGAGAACCTGGAGAAATAGAAAAGCTTGAAGGAGAATCTGATGAGTCTGATGCTGAAGCATGGAATTACTGGGAAATAGGGCATACATTCTTTTTCGAAAAAGATTCTGATTATAGATGTACTTGTGTTGAAACTGATAATGATGAGGTGAAATTATTTGGGAAAGAAGTTTTTTTAATGTCAGAAGACCAAATAATTAAACTTATGAATGATAATGGGTTTACAGAACTTGATACAGAAAATGAAGAGTGGGGTGAAAGAAGAGTTTCTTTTAACGATGCAGTAATGGATTTTTATTTCGAAGATGAAAATCTTGTAAGTGTTAGCTGGGGAGTAATAGCTGATGAAAATGATATATATAACTGGCCTGAATAGTAGTAGTTTATGTTGTATCCACTAAAATTTAAACCACTTGTTTTTGAAAAAGTATGGGGAGCCGGCAGGCTATCGTCTCTCTATAATAAAGATTGTGGTAGTATAGAAAGATGCGGTGAAAGCTGGGAAGTCAGTGGTATTAAAGGCAAACCATCAGTCATTGAAAATGGTTTTTTAGCAGGTAATGAATTATCTGAAATTGTTGAAGTTTATATGGAAGACCTTGTTGGGGAAGAGGTATTTAAAAAGTTTGGTGATTTTTTTCCTTTACTGGTAAAGCTTATTGATACTGATGACTATTTGTCGCTACAGGTCCATCCGGGCAACAATATTCCGCAAAACAATGGGAATGAGCATGGGAAAGCTGAGTTTTGGTATGTTTTAAATGCTGAAAAAAATGCTGAAATAATTGTTGGCCTGGGTAATGATGTTGATAAAGAAACATTTGTTAAACACATAGAAAACAAAACTCTTAAAAGCATTTGTAATGTTTATAAAGTTAATAAAGGAGATGCTTTTTTTATTCCTCCGGGAACAATTCATGCTATAGGGTCTGGTGTTACCTTGCTTGAAGTACAGCAATCATCTGATATTACATACAGGGTTTATGACTGGGACAGGCCCGGCTTAGATGGCAAACCCCGAAAAATTGACATAGATTCGGCGCTTAAAGTAATGGACTTTTCTGCAAATGATAATTGCAAAATTCCTTACCGGAAAGTCATAAACAGCCCTGTAAACTTAGCAGACAATGAGTATTTCAATATTAACCTGATAAGTTTTGATAAAAAATTATCAGTAGATTACTTCCACCTAAAATCATTTGTTGTAATTACTTGTGTTGAAGGAAGTGTGACTCTTAAGTATTACGATGGAACTGAAAAATTAAATATAGGCCAAAGCTTAGTATTACCAGCTGAAATCCATGAAATTGAATTTATTCCTGAAGGCAATGCCACACTTATAGAAACCAGTATTTAAGGGTAAATAAAGCCCTGGGTTAAGCTATTTTAAAACAGTTACAGCAAAGAAGTAATTTTTTCATCCAATGGGCTTAATTTCGGCTTAAATACTCCAATCAGCTCGCCTTTCTCATCTACCAGGTACTTATGGAAATTCCACCTTGGAGCTTGAGTATTCCAGCCATTTTTATTGCTGTCAGTAAGCCACTTGTAAACCTGGTGCATATCATCACCTTTAGTAGTAATTCGCTCACTCATCAAAAAGCTTACACCATAGTTAACTTCGCAAAAAGTAGCTATTTCTTCATTAGACCCGGGTTCCTGGTTCATGAAATCATTTGCAGGGAAACCGATAATTACCAAATTATCTTTGTTCTTTTGATATAACTCCTCAAGTTCTCCATACTGGGGTGTAAAACCACACTCAGAAGCCGTGTTTACTATTAATACTTTTTTCCCTTTAAAGTCATTGAAATTTATTTCATCACCAAACAATGATGTTGCCTGCAAATCATAAAAACTCTCAATGCTTTTTGCATTTTCTGGCTTTAATTTAGCTTTGCAGCCAAATAAGCCCATTAATAAAGATAGTGCCATTACTGTTAGTTTTATGTTCATTTTTATAAAAGTTTTATTAATCCTGTGTTTTGTAATAAGAGTATTGATGTCGTGTATATGGCATCATACGAATTTCTTTAAACTAAAACAAAATTAAAGCAAATAGGTTCACTTTACAACAGCTTTGGGAAAAGTAATATTAAAAGGGTCGGCTTTAATAACCATAAAAGGATTTTGTTCTGAAACATCCGGAAACAGCTCACTGTTAACACTTATGCTTTTAATTTTTGAAAAGCGTCCCAGTCCTTTCCCCTTAAAGTTTGTATAGTATGTTTTTTCGTTTTTTTCCTGTGCAAGCGGAAACGGGATAAAAGCAGTTGATATTGGAAAGAGAAACTTACCAGGCAGCATAACTGTACGTGTTAAACCTAATTTGTTATAAAAATGTTTAACAAAGTTTTTTTTCTTTATGCATAAGCCCCAATTTGTAAAGGTTTAGGGTGAAAATTGAAGGATTACTCCCTTTGAGTTTTTTCTCAATCTTTTTTTCGAATATTGTATAAAAAATGTTGTAAGCGAAAAGTATTCTGTATTTTTTTAGCCTAAGATAAGTGTTTAACAACTTTGAAATTTTCAAAAACTCGGTATCCCGGCCAATAATGTTGTATAGTTTGCATAAATTTTTAATGCTCTCTTTTGTTTTTTCAAGAAAAACGCTATTGTTTTCAAGTCCAAGGTGCTCTACGGGATTATCAATATGCTGTATTGTAATATTCTTTTTAAAAAGCTCAAATCCCATTAATGTGTCTTCATGTCCATAACCACTTAGCTGTTCGTTAAATGGAATTTTGTCCATAGTTTTGGATGAAATAACAAAATTGCTGGTCATAAATGATTGGTAAGGGTTTTTTGCTCTAATCTCAGGCCCAAATGCTTCACATTTTTTTCCCCATAGCCAATGAAGCTTTTGATTGCCTGCAGGAGATGAATCTTCATAAGTATGGCCGCCGCATATAACGAAATCTTCTGTATTTTGCTTTTCAATAAATGTGATATATGTTGATAAAAAATCACTTTTAATTATTTTTAAATCGCAATCAAGAAAAAGTAAAAATGGATATTTTGATTCTTTTTTGAGCAGGTTTCGGATTTTGCTGCGCCCAATATTACTTTCCAGTTCAATATATCTGGTGTTGTTTAATTCTTTTAAAATACTGTTTTGTTGTTTAAAAGGAGTATCGGATGAATCATCAATTATAATAATTTCATAATCCCTGGCACATTTTTCTGCTTGCAGTTGCAGCTCCTTTACCATAGGAAAAACTTCAAAGTTGAAAAGTGGGATACAAATACTTATCATTTATATATTATGTGGAAATCGAATATTTGCAAATGTATAAAAAGATTTTGTGCTATTACTAACATTTGTTAGTAAATGCAATATTTAGCCAATTATAATACATCAAGGTACGATTAAGTAATTTTTCTAATCAATTTATTTTATAAACATATTACATTTGTATTCTAAAAAATATAAATATGTATATTACGATTGTTGGTGATAGCGATGTTTCATTGCACTTAGCAAGATTATTCTCAATAGAGAATCATGATATTACCGTGATTACGCCTGATAAAGATTTGCAAAAAGTTTTTGAGAATACTGACCTCATGTGTGTTCTCGGCGATTCTACTTCACGTGAAGTATTGTTAAACTCCAATATTAAGAAAACCGACCTTTTGCTTTGTGTACTTAAAGATGGCAGGATTAACATGCTTACTTCAATGATGGGTAAGCAACTTGGTGCCAAAAAGTGCATTTCAATGGTTGATAATCCGGAGTTTACCAAGGATGATTGTATCCAGATGTATAATAATTTTGGGGTAGATCATTTAATTTCACCCGAAATAATGGTAGCCAAAGAAATAAGTGACCTCTTAAGGTATAATGCAGCAGCAGAAATATTTGATTTTTCTGATGAGCAGTTGTTTTTAATGCTGCTTCGCCTTGATGAAAATGCTCTTGTAATAGGGAAGTCTCTTGACCAAATTGTCAAAGAATATGAAAAACTTGATTACAGAGCCGTTGCAATTCATAGAAAATCTGAAACAATTATTCCTAAAGGGGATGATGTTTTTATGGAAAATGATATGGCTTATGTAGTTACAAAAAAAGAAGGAATTGATCATTTGTTGAAACTTGGAGGGAAAAAACGATTTGAAATTAATAATGTTATGATAGTTGGTGCCGGTGCGGTAGGAACTCAAACAGCCTTGTCACTGGAAAAAAAGTTTCATGTTAAGTTGTTTGAAATGAACAAGGATAGGGCAAATGAACTTACCGATATACTTCATAATACTTTGATAATTAATGGAGATGCGAGAGATGTTAACCTTATTGAAGAAGAACGTATTGGCTCTATGGATGCGTTTGTTGCAGTAACAAACAGCTCAGAAACTAATATACTTACATGTTTGCTGGCAAGAAGATTTGGTGTTCCTAAAACAATTGCCCTTGTGGAAAACCTTGATTATGTTGAGATTTCACAGAATATTGGCATTGATACAATTATAAACAAAAAAACATCAATAGCGAGCTATATCGTTAGTCATACATTAGAATCAAAAGTATTTTCTACAATTTGCCTTACGGGGATAGATGCGGAAGTTTTTGAGTTTGTTGTTAAGCCAAACTCACTGGTTACGAAAAAACCCATAAACAAACTGAAATTTCCTAAAAAGGCTATAATTGGCGGGATAATTCGCGATAATGAAGGTTATATTGCTTTGGGTGATTTTCAAATTAAAGAAGGTGATAAAGTTGTTGTGTTTTCACTGCCCGAAGCTTTTAACGATGTTGATAAATTCTTTAGAAAGTAATAACAGGTAAATGGATTCCAGGCAAGAAATAAACTTTAAACTGATTGGAAAGTTTTTGGGGATGCTTTTAGCAATACTTTCGTTGCTGATGTTTACTTCAATTGCCTGGTCAGTTTTTTATAGCGAACATGAGGCTATTTCTGCATTATTAATTGGCGGTGGAATAACCTTATGCAGCGGCTTGATACTTTACCTGTCATGTATAAAGCATGATCATAGAAATATTGGCAAAAAAGAAGGCTACATAACTGTAACCCTTACCTGGATTAGCATATCAGCTTTTGGAGCGCTTCCCTTTTATATTTCAGGGGCAATTCCCACCTATACTGATGCTTTTTTTGAAACAATGTCGGGGTTTACTACTACAGGTGCTACAATATTAAATGATATTGAGGCTGTATCAAAAGATTTGCTTTTCTGGCGTAGTATGACTCAATGGCTCGGTGGAATGGGAATTATTGTATTAACATTGGCAATTCTGCCAATATTAGGAATTGGCGGTATGCAGTTGTTTGTTGCTGAAGCTCCCGGCACAACACCCAGTAAGCTACACCCCAGGATTACTGAAACAGCAAAAAGGTTGTGGGGGATTTATGTGATTTTTACAATGACTCAAACATTGCTGCTAATGACCGGTGGCCTTGATTTATTTGATAGTATGTGCCATGCATTTACAACTATGGCTACCGGAGGTTTTAGTACTCAAAATGAAAGTATTGCAGCTTTTTCGCCTTATGTTCAGTATATAATAATTCTGTTTATGCTTATTGGTGGAATTAACTTCTCACTACATTATTATTTACTTAAAGGCCAGTTTAGTAAAGTTCTTAACAATGATGAACTTAAGTTTTATTTAAAACTTATTTTTGGAGTTACTTTATTATTTTCAATATCCATAATTATATTTTATAGTTCCGGAATTGAAAAAGCTATCAGGGATAGCTTATTTCAAACAATTTCAATAATTACAGGCACAGGCTATGTTACTGTAGATTATATGAAATGGGAAAACTTTATGTGGTTTGGCATTTTTATGCTGATGTTTACCGGTGGCTGTATTGGCTCAACCAGTGGTGGCCTTAAAATGATTAGGATTTTGATATTGTTTAAGAATACGAGGCTTGAGTTGAAAAGACTGGTACACCCAATGGCAGTTGTTCCTTTAAAAATCAACAAAAAAACCATACCTCCTGAAATCCTCCAAAATTTCCTTGCCTATTTTATAATATATATGCTTTTTGTAATTTTTGGGGCATTGATTATGACAGGCTTTGGCCTTGACTTTAAATCAGCAATAGGCTCAACAGCAGCTACTATTGGAACTATCGGCCCGGGCATTGGCAGCGTGGGCCCTGCTGAAACTTATGCACACGTCCATGTTGGCGGAAAATGGATGCTTAGCTTCTTTATGCTGATTGGTAGGCTTGAATTGTTTACAGTATTACTACTGCTTTCTCCAAGTTTTTGGAAAAAGTAATTTAAGATAACCGGGAAAAGTGTTGGTTTCCCGCTAAAAATGAGCTTAATCAATGGTAATGACTTTAATAATTTGAAAATTTCTATGTATCTTTGTGTAAAACGTAAATAATGGATACAACAAAACTGCATACAAAAATTAGCTCTTTGCCACCTAATCTGAAATCGGAAGTAAATGATTTTGTTGATTTTCTATTGAATAAACGTAGAAAAGAAACAAAGAAAAAAAAACCAAAATTTGGTTGTGCACAAGGTAAAATATATATGTCGCCGGATTTTGATGAACCACTTGACGATTTTAAAGATTATATGTAATGGAATTACTTCTCGATACACACACGCTAATTTGGTTTCTAAATGGTGATAAAAATTTGTCAAAAAAAAGCAAAAACAACCATAGAAAACATAGATAATACTAAATTAATTAGCATCGCTTCTATATGGGAAATTGCCATAAAAATCAGTTTGAAAAAATTAAAAATTCCCAAAGGTTTTAAGCACCTTTTGGATTTGATTGAAGAAAATGGTTTTGAAATACTTCCAATATCAGCGGAACATACTATTATTGTATCTAATTTGGAATTTATTCACCGTGACCCTTTTGATAGATTGTTAATTGCACAAAGCATGAATAATGGCCTGGCAATTGTAACAAGAGATAACAATATAAAGAAATATAATGTTCCGACAGTTTGGTGAAAATCCTGAAAAATAGTTTCACCAGGAACATAAAATTTTCTCCGGTTCCAGTAAAAACAAAAAGCTGTTTAGTATTCGCTTATTCTTCTGATTTAAACCAATCATAGGCTTCTTCAGGCGTGCCAAATAACTTAAGGGGAAGCCCAAACTTATTGGTGGCTTTTAAAATTAAATTTAAATAGTACTTTTTGAATACGTTTGCATCAGTGATTACTGATGCACGCTTAAGGCCTTGCTCAATTGCCCGCTGAATAGCTACCTGCTCAAACCACTTCCTGTCGTTTGGATTTACTACTCCTTGTTTTCTCAAGTCTGCAATAAAGTTTTCAACAGGTAAATCAGAGTCGCGCTGATAATCCAAAACTCTGAGATAGGTGCTTCTGTAATTCTCTGAACTGATTTGGCCGTTCCATACTACTTTTATCAGCTTATACTCGGGAACATAAGTTGCCTTTACGTAACTTTCCTCCAGGATCATTACTTCTTCCAATACTTGTGTTTCCATAATATATATTTTTAGGTTTGCAATTTATTTTAAATGTACGCTTGTTTAAAAGTAGTTTTAATTTTCTAAAAAACCTAATAATTCAGGGATTTTTATAGTAAACTTCTGAAATATGGCTGTGAAGAATTGATTTTGTTTAGAGAAATATTGCATATATCCGCTTAATTATGATTTTTATATAAAAACAAGACCAAGAGTTAATATATGTTAAATATTTCTTATTTTAGCCATAAACAAGAATGCAAGAATTAATAAATTCTAAATAAACAAAATGTTATTGAGCGTGTTGAAATAATAAGTATTTTTGTAAGTTGTGTTTATATAATAAAAACTTTGTTATATGATGTTTTTTACTTCTCGAATTTTATATAAATTTTCATTTAAATTATTAGCAATACCGGTTATATTATTTAGTAATTTAGTATTTTGTAATGAAAAGCATGACTTACAAGATGTTAGTTATTATAAAGTACCCGAACTTTTATTAAGTGAATATATTAAATACCCATCTGTAACGGGTGTTGAAAAAGAAGCTGGCAAGTATTTTGCTGAAATTAGCCGTAAAGTAGGATTACATGTCAGGGTTTTTACAGATGAAATTGATAGTTATAACTTCTCAGCATCTTTATACCCCCTTGATATGGGGAAGCCAAATATTATATTACTAAACCATATCGATGTTGTTCCGGCTGGTGATATTTCCTTATGGGAACATCCGCCGTTTTCAGGCAAAATAGTTGATGGAGAAGTATGGGGTAGGGGAGCAATTGATAATAAAGGCATGGCAATAATGCAATTGTTATCACTGGCTAAGTTTGTGAATATTGCAAAAGAAGAGGAGTTACCTTATAATGTAACAATGTTATCTGTGTCAAACGAGGAAACAGGAGGTACTCTTGGTGCTAAAATTATTGTAGAGGAATATCTTGAAGAACTTAATCCCGTTGTGGTTTTTGGTGAAGGTGGTACAGGTATATTGGGGGCTTTAAAATCTGATGAAAACTTTCCATTTTTTGGTATTTCTATAGCTCAAAAGAGAGGCCTTTGGTTTGCAATTGAAGCATCTAATATGCTATCAGGGCATGGCTCTATGCCACGAAACCAATATCCAAACAGAGAAGTCGTAATGGCCAGCAAAGCGTTGCTTGATGCAAAGCCGCAAATTATTTTGACTGACCCTGTAAAGGATATGATCAGAGAATTTAGTAAGTATGAAACAGGTAGAAGGAAATTTGTTTTAAGAAATATCCGGTTCTTTGCTCCGTTTTTCTCTAAAACACTTCGTGAAGATGCTTTACTATCTGCTATGATTACAAATACGATGACTCTTACAAACCTTTCCAGTACCCCGGGTGCCGACAACCAGGTTGCAAGTGAAGCCAGGGCAGTATTTGACTGCAGGCTTCTGCCGCATACAAGCACTGAAAAGTTTCTTGATTATGTAAAAGACAAGATTAAAGACTATGATGTTACATTAACAGTAATTCATGAAACACCAGATGCACCGGTTTCTGAAAAAGGCGTACATTATGACAATCTGGCACAAGCTGTAAGAAGTGCTCACGGAGATGTTGGCGTTGCACCTTTGCTATTTCTCGCTAATAATGATAATGCATACTTCAGAATTCATGGAATACCGGCTTATGGTTTGTTCCCCGCAGTTTTAACAGAAGAACTCATGGAAACAATTCACATGGCTAATGAAAGAGTCCCTGTACAAGCTTTGTATGATGGAATAGAAGTATATAACCACCTTATTAAAATTTATATGGGTTGGGATGATAGCTTTAAGCTTAAAGAAGAGTTAAGCATTAGTAAATAAGTTTCTATATAGTTTCGTCGGTTCTGATATGCCCTTCTTGTTCTAATAACACCATAAGTGCTTTGCATGCAGCTTCAATGTTTATACCTCTGCTAATCAGTTTTTGCCCTTTGTATATATTAACCTTGCCTTTAGCCGCGCCTACTAAACCGTAATCTGCGTCAGCCATTTCTCCAATGCCGTTTACTGTGCAACCCATTACTGCAATCTTTAAACCCGGCAATTCCGGTAATTCTGATTTAACCTCTCGCAATAGCTTTTGTAAGTCAAAAGTCGTCCTTGAACAGGTAGGACAAGATATATAGTCCGTTTTTTCCTTCCTTATTCCTGAAGCCTGGTATAAAGAAAAGATGGTTCTGACAACTGACGAACTATCTAAATCGTCGCATGTAATAAATAATCCTTGAATCTTCCCTAATAATAACAAGCTCCCGAAATCTAATGATAACTTTATTCCTAAATCATCTGGTTTGTTTTCACTATATGAATGCTTAATGGCCACAGGGAATTCTGTTTCTGACGATAATAATTCTTCAATATCGCTTAAACTCAATGAATCATTTATATCTGCTAAAACTATGATGTTCTTTCTTTTTTTGTTAATCTTTAAAAAAGCCTCTCTATTTCCGGCGTATATGAATTTTACTTTATCATCATTGGATGAACTATCTTCAATTGGAGTTTTAATAAGCCGGTAAACGTTTTTACTTAATACCCAATCTTTATTATCTGTTAAGTATAAATTATCTGAAGAAATTTTTGACGGCTCTTTTAGCCAAATAACATCAGCTTCATTTTTTTGGCTTTTATTGCTTATGTTTTGCTCGCTGATAACAATAGCATTTTGGCGGCCGGGCAAATCAAACCTTTTTCTTACTTTATATTTTGGAGGTTTAAATGAAGCGTTATTCTTTTTTGACTCAAACAAATCCTTAAAGGGGCCTGTAATACTTTTCGCTACAGGTATTTCATTTTCAGGAGGCTCGCTAAGGCTAACTCTTACAGTATCTCCAATTCCCCATTTTAACAAAGTGCTGATTCCAACAGCTGACTTAAGCCTTCCGTCTTCTCCTTCTCCTGCTTCAGTTACTCCAATATGCATTGGACATAAAATATCTTCCTCAAGCAGAATTTCCGACATGCGCCCGTATGCTTGTATCATTAGCAAAGGATTGCTGGCTTTTAAAGAAATCACTGAGTTCCTGAATCCATGATATTCAAAAACTTTCAAAAACTCTAAAGTTGATTGAGCAAGTGCTTCGGGGGTATAGCCGTATTTTTTTATTATCCTTTCAGATAGTGAACCATAATTTGTACCTATCCTTATTGCAGTGCCGTATTCTTTACATACCTTAATTAGTGGAAGTAGTTTATTATTCAGTGCTTCTAATTCTGCCTCTGAAGAATAGCTTTTCGTATTTTTTGTTTGTGACCTTTTTCCTATTGTATAATTACCCGGATTGATTCTTACTTTTTCAACTATTTTTGCTGCTTCTACAGCAATCTCAGGCCTGTAATGAATGTCAGCTATTAAGGGATTGTTGTAACCGGAACAGGATAAGTTCTTTTTAATATTTTTTAAATGCTCAACATCGCTCATGCCCGGAATACTGATTCTTACGTAATCTGCTCCGGCATCAAATATTCGCTTACTTTGCTCCACAGTGGCATTTACATCACCTGTACTGGTGCTGGTCATTGATTGCAACCTTACAGGATAGTGTAAACCCAATGGAATATTGCCAATATTTACTTGTCTTGATGGAAAACGCATTTAAAATGTATTGATTTACAAAATTATTAAAATAAATAATCAGGAGCAGAATATTATGTTGTCTTTACCTTTACTTGATTTATGTAGTCGGGAAGTTCAGGCCCAAGGTTAAATATTAAATCTATTACTGACAGGTTCGCTTTAAAACCAAACTTGTCAGTAAAAACCTGGTTATATGGCGGAAAATACAATTTGGTAGTATTGCTGCCTTTCGGACAAATGCTATATCTCAGGTCTGTTAGGCTTTCAGGACGGTGAACATATTCGTTGGTGTAGTTTATATCTTTGTTAATTCCAAACTCTTTTAATATGCTGGATAGTATTTCGGTATTCATGTTGATTAATAGCGACAAATCATTCTGTTTATCAAAAAATTGACTTACAAAATCTTCATAATATATAAAAAAAGGCGCTTTACTATAGGCTGTTTTTATTGCCCGCCAGTGCTTTTTTTGCCAGTTGTAAGTGTTATGTGTAATTATTTCGTGTACCTTGGTTTTGTTCCCATTTACTTTTTTCACAGGAATAATTAAGTCCAATTCACCATTCGAAGTCATTATTTTACAACGGTTTCTCCAGGTTTGTTTAGGATATGTCTCATGCCTTTCAATAAAGGCATTTTTACTGTTTAATAAGTAAAAAATATATTCAACCGGTGGCAGATAAGCAGTTGATAAAAAAATACCATGATACATATTATCGTAATTTCTTGCGAATTTAATAATATTTGAACCTTGATTGCAAATGAGGGTTGTTAATATTTTTACATAATAAGCTCTCATAATCTTAATAATTATTTCAATCGCTTTCTCGCAAAGCAAAACACCTGAAAGCGTTGATACTTCTTGCTATTTTAAAAAAGCACCTGTCATTTCAAATGTTCAGGCCCGGGCTTTGGGTCGTTGATGTGGAATGACAATTGATATTTCTTCTTGTTTAGCCTATGCTGTTGAAAACCTGATTCATAATGTTTTTGTTAAATCAAATGATTTTGGGACAGGTCAAGCCCTGTCCCTACCATTATGCAATCTGTTGTCAATAAGGTCGGTCAAGCCCGACCTATA
>PWND01000285.1 GCA_003557965.1 Bacteroidales bacterium
ATAATATTTAACCTGCTGAAATTATCCAAAGAAGCTTCAAGTCGTGCGTATCCATCTTCTACATATACATTTTGTATGCTTATCAACTCATCAAGAAGCTCATCAACTTGCCTTGTATAAACAACAATTTCACCGCCGGGCTCCATCATAGGTCTAACAAAAAATAATGTCATTGGGTCATCATAACTTGACCAGCTATCAAGCTCTTCCATAACAAACCTGTGTGATTCAAATAACTGCTCGACCAGCTCAAAAAGCTCCATTAATTTTTCATTCATCTCTTCATCCCAGTTTCCTGCAATTTCTTCCAGCTCAGAGCTTAAGCTTGGATATTCTTCTGATATTAAGCTCCTGAGTTGAACTTTATCTTCAACATCATCATCAGTTTGAATAAAAATCCAGTTACCTATAAGCCTTTCACTTGTTATTATCAGGTTTTTAAACTCCATAAGTAACAGCATTGAAGGAACATAAACGCTGCTGTTTCGCTCATTAATTCTTTGAGTTTCTCTGAAAGTATTATATGTGGAAATATTACTTATTAAAAATAAAGCTATTAAGATAGCAAAACCAAGGCTAAGTTTTCTACCAATGCTTAGTTTGATTTTCATATAATTTCAGTTTGAATTATTCAATATATTTATGTAAAAGTATATTATAATTTTAAAGTATTCACAAAATAACATGTTTTGCCATCAACAAAAATATTAAAATATTTTGAAGCATTTCAGAAATAATAAAAAAACTGCCAAAACTTTTTTTTGGCAGTTTCATAAACAGTAATTTTTTTTTTGAAATCAATCAACGATAATTGCCAGCCTGGCAATTTCGCCACCAAGTGAAAGCCCCATAGCTCTAGCATTTGCCTGGCTCAATTCAAACCTTTGTCTGCCGTCTACTACGGTAAAATTTACTACAGAGCCCCTCCTTGTAGCATTTCTTGAATCACTAATTACCAAAGTATTAATATTCCTGGCTTTTAAGCTGCTAACTATTGCTTCAAGGTTTCTTGTTTGATTGCTTGGTACATAAAGTATATGACATTTCCCTATTTCATCCGGAGAATTAAATGATTTTGCTACAATATCCTGCGAGCCTACTTTTCTTGTAGCAGCCATGTCTTGAATTTCCTGAAGCATAGGCGACCTGCCGTAAACCCCAATAACAAAATCTCCAGTCTGATATTCAGCAGGCCACGATACAAGCCTTGTAAAGTTATATATAAATACCGATTGCATTCTTTCAGTTGATTGCTGTGCGGCAGAACTACCCGAATACAATAAAATAATAACTAACAGTAGTATGCTCGCCGAATATCTTATTAATAGTTTTAAATTTTTCATTTTAATTTCTTTTTAAGAATTATGTAATAAATTCTTAACATATTAATGCTATATATCAAAAATATAAAAAATAATTGTATTTACTAAATTTCCAACTTCATATTAATTATAAACGTAAAGTTTTATGTCCACTATAATTAAGTTAACAAATCAACAAACTCCTTCATAATCATAGCCGTTGCACCCCAAACAATATTTCCATTGTAATTATAACATGGTGTCTTAACATTTAAACCATTACTAAGCTTAATTATTTCATGAGTAATGGAATTATTATTTAAAAAAAAGCTTAAATCAATTTTAAAATAGCCATCAACTTCAAATTTATCAGGTTTAATTACAGGCACTTCACTCATTAAACCAACATAAGGCTTAACCAAAAAGTTGCTGGGAGGAATATATAAAGGCGTTAGGCCGCCAATTACTTGAATTGATCCGGGATTTATTCCTAATTCTTCTTTAGTTTCCCGTAAAGCAGTTTCTACAGATGATTCATTATTTTCACTTTTTCCGCCGGGAAATGAAATCTGGCCACTATGAACCCCATTGTAATCAGGCCTTTTTATCAGAACTGTTTTTATTGTTTCATTTTCCGGAAATAATAATATCAATACTGAGCTATTGCATGTAGAACTATTAACAGGTGGTTTAAGAATTTCATCCTTCCTTAAATCAGGAGCCATCTTTAAGTGAGATGTAACACCGGGTAATTGTTTTTTGAACGATTCTATTAAACCCTTTTTAGTTAGTGATATTTTACTTTTACTGATATTATCCATATTAAGATGCAAATTTACAGAATATTAAATAAATACAAGGGTTTCAGAACTTTTTTCCGGTACTTTATAATATTTTAATTTTTTTAATTAAAAAGCATAACTTTGTTTATCAAAATTTAATAACTCAACAAATGAAAAAAATTACAACATTACTTGCTATAATTCTGGTTAGCTTCGTGTTTTTCACATCATGTAAAAAAGAGAAATCACCTGAAGAAGTGGTTGAAAGGTTTTTTATCCATTTAAACAACAAAGACTTTAAGGAAGCCAAAAAACTTGGAACTGAAAATACTGTTAAAGTAATTGAGTTTTTTGAAACAGTAAGTTCTATAGGCACCAGCTTTGTTGACGATGAAGAGCTATACCCATCCATGCCAGAAAACCTTAACTGTGAAGTTGAAAAAAACAAAGCTGTATGTATTTTTATTAAAAATGGTTTATCTGACAGGGTTTACCTGGTGAAAAAAGATGACAAATGGCTTATTGACTTAAGATTAGAATTTCCTTGATTTTATTGTAAAGCAGCTTTATATACATTTTTACATCTCTTCACAGCACTGTCGTGCTCAATAACAGGTTTTACCTTCGCATAGTAATTTTCCGGCAGCCATTTATCAATATATTCATTTTTAGGGTCAAATTTTTTTTGCTGCAACAAAGGATTAAATATCCTAAAATATGGAGCTGCATCGCTTCCACTGCCGGCACACCATTGCCAACTACCTACGTTAGATGATAGTTCAAAATCAATTAACTTTTCTGAAAAATAAGCCTCACCCCAACGCCAGTCAATTAATAAGTGTTTACATAAAAAGCTGGCCGTTACCATTCTTACACGATTATGCATATATCCTGTTTTATTAAGTTGATTCATCCCTGCATCAACTATTGGAAAACCAGTCTGCCCGTTTTTCCATAAATGAAAATCATTTTCGTTATTTAGCCACTTTATGTTATCATACTTCCTTTTGAATGAATAGTTTACTGTTTGTGGAAAATGCGTTAACAACATAACAAAAAACTCACGCCAAATAAGTTGGGCAGTATATTCGCTGCTTAATGCCATTGCCGCATTAAATAACTTTCTGATACTAATCGTTCCAAAACACAAATGAACGCCAAGCCTTGTGGTACCATTCATTGCGGGGAAGTCACGTGTTTGGGCATAATTTTCTATAACATTATAATTTATTAATTTTTCCAGAAAATCAATCTTTTCATTTTCATTTACTCCAAAACTTGCAGTCTCAGGAAATTCAAATGTTTCAGATACCTTGTAATAAGCATGGCTGTATTTTTCAGATAGATGTTCTTCCAGGATATTTTCAGTAAGCTTTTTGCTAAAAGCATTTTTGTAAGGAGAATATATCAAATAAGGCTTTCCATCAGATTTTAAAATGTCGTTTTTATCAAATATAAAACTATCCTGATACTGATAAAAACCAACGCCTTTAAACTTTAGAATTTCTTTCACATCATTATCTGCTTTAATACAGCCAGGCTCGTAACATAAATTGTAAAACACCACTTTTACTTCATATTTTTCCAACA
>PWND01000059.1 GCA_003557965.1 Bacteroidales bacterium
GTAAACATGAGGGTTCCATCGGGGTAGAAGCACCTTAAATTGAAAACATGAATACGCATAATACTAATAATCAATTTGATAACACTAATTTACACGGATGAAAAGGATAACAATTCTATTTATGTTTGTTGTGATTTTAATTAACACAATAAGAGCTGATGTTATTTTCCATCCTTATCCTAACTTCGGTGCAGCTATTTCATTAGAAGGTATTGGAAGTTATGAGTTTTCTTTTACAAAGTATAACACGTTAAATTTTTGGGGTACGTTTGGAGTAGTTACTATATTTGGGAACTTTAAAAGCCCTGCATATGGGACAGGGTCGGCTGTTGAACTGAGACATTACTTTAAGGGAGATTCATTTGAAAAGTTCAATATTGGATTATATGCAGGATCTGCTTACATGAGACATCCATATTTTTATAATGGACATTTGACCGAACATGATAATTCAGTTGGATTTGTTCCTGGATTTAAGTTGACATATAAACACAGATTTAATTCCTGGTTAATCGGAGAACCTTATGTTGGCTTTTCAACACCCTGGTATGAGGATGATTTTAGTAAGCTATTTAATTGGATTGCGCGTAGTACCCCCGGTGTGATGCTGACATTTGGAATTAGGGTAGGCTTTAATAAAGTAAGATTTTAAAGAACAATAAATTACCTTGCTTTACAGTGGGCTTATAGATTCCTGGATGGCGTAAAGCGATTTTTGATATTTGTATTTTTAATGTCCTATTTGCATAGATATATTGAATTTAAATTTCAAGATATCTATGTTGATAAAAAGACAAATTAAAAGTACGGTAGATGAATACAGTAATGTATTCCCTGTAATAGCAATACTTGGGGCAAGGCAATGCGGCAAAACGACCTTCACTAAACAATATATTGAGAATAACCTGGCATCATATATATTTTCTCATACATGGCAGTAATCCTTATTGAAAATCAAAATAAATGATAGCCCGGCAGAAGCTTTTCAAACACCTGCCAATAAAAGAATATTTTGTATATTGCAGATTGAATTGTGAAGAAGCTATGTAAACTTGTGTTTATGCTTAAACTAGCAACAAGCTAAGAGTGAAGATTATCTCCCTTAAATTGATTATTTTTGAAATAAAAAGCAATTATGAATGCAATATTGGATAATAAGAAGGATGACCTTATTCGATTATGCCAACAGCTCAAAATTAAAAGGCTTTATGCATTTGGTTCTGTTGTTTCAGGAAATTTTAAAGATGACAGTGATATCGATTTTTTGATTTCATTCTCAGACAGTTTATCTCACGAAGAATATGCAGACAATTATTTTACTCTTCATTATAAACTTAGGGAGTTGTTTAATCGTGAGGTAGACATTGTTACAGAGAGAACTCTTTCAAACCCATATTTCATTGAGAGTGTTAATGAAACTAAATCTCTGATTTATGAAGCGTGAAATTAGGAAATATCTATTTGACATAAAGACCTCTATTGAATCAATTAATGAATATCTTGGGGAAGAACAAAACTTTTTTGAATACCAGGAAAACAAGTTATTACGTAGAGCAGTAGAATGAGAAATTGAAATAATTGGTGAAGCAATGAATCGTGCATTAAAGCTTGATCCTGATTTGGATATAAAGAATGCCAGACAGATTATTGACACAAGAAATTGGGTAATTCACGGGTACGATAAAGTTGATGACGTAGTTATTTGGGCGATAGTTTCAAATCATCTACCAGCACTGAAAATAGAAGTTGAAAAATACCTTAATGAAGACTAAAGCCTGTTGCTAATATGGTATAGCCAATCCCGCACGTGCGTGACTGGGTGTGGTAGTAGTTTGACACTCTCTGCTCCGCGTGGGCTTCATCTCTGTGGATAGGAACGCAGCCCGCAACGGCGAAGCTATCATGAAGAGAAGCGGAATAAATCCGGATTGTTTGTAATGACGAGATGGGGGCTTAGCGGTAGATTTTTGATTTCTGGTTGATTTTTGATAAAGCAATTTGTCAATTTTTTTTAAGATGTTTAAAGGTAATTAATCCCGGCATAACAGCTATTGGTTAAACATCCAGAAGGGGCAAGGTATATCTTGCCCCTTCTGGATGCTTGATTCCTATTCTACTTTATAAAAAATTGTTATTGCGCATCCTCCATCCTGAAGAATTTTTCTTTGGCGAGATTGCTCAGGTGTCTCAAACATAATGTTTTCCTCGCTTAATTCCGAAATTCTAATTTCAGGGCCTTGTACAATCATTTTACTAGGTCCGCCCATGTAGTTACTATCGAAAAATACATCCATCAGCATTTCAGGTTGTTCCCAATTATCAGGAAGATTATTTGCATAAAATTCAGCAACATCTTCCAATGGGTCAGTCACAAGAATGGTTATCCTGGCAAGTCTTGGAGCGTCAGATGAAATTGCCAGATCTGAGTTTTCTAATTCTGTTGCTGTATTAACATTGTATGTTACAGCCCCTGGATATGCGGGGAGCCCAACCTCACTCTTTGTAGGTAAATTTGTGTTAACCATTTCCTGCCTATCTCTCCACTCTGACTCATTTTCAATACCATCAGCAATGCTGAAAACAGGAGCAAATGGTTCATTTGAATAAAGATTAATACCACTTAAAAACACTGCAAAAACCATTGAAATTGAAAATAAATTAATTTTTCTCATAATTTTAAAAAATTTTGATTTTTAAATTCATTTAATTATTAAACTGAAAATTAGCATTTAGTTTTATAAATATTAAATATAGTCGTTGAAAACAACTCTTTTAGCAAAAATAATGAAATATTTGCAAGTTGTTTGGGCTTTTGCTTTTTTTAAAAAAGATTTATCCCAATTTATGAAAACTTATGTACTAAGCTGTAAATACCGGTAGTAATATTTCAAACACCTGCCAATAAAAGAATATTTTGTATATTGCGAGTATTAATGTTAATAAGCTTTATAAACTATTGTTGGCTGCAAGGCTGGCAGGTGTCGGCAAAACCGAGAGAACTTGACATTGTCCATTGACATTGTAACACTTAAACTTAGGGCAAATGGAGTAAAAGACAAATAATGACAGTTTACAGAAAGCAAAAGATGCAAAATAAAGACGAGCTTTACACTAAATTACTTGATATTGCGCGGATAATAAGTAAAAGTATATGTGCAATTTATCTGTTAACTTGCTTTATCCCAATTGTTTGCTCGCAAACAGTTAATTATTCACCAGCTTATTTCGGGCCAAACGCACTTCCTGTTCCTGAATTTTCCGATGGAACCATACCAAAAGAGACAATGCTTATACTTTCAGGTAACCATTTTTTCGGTTTTGGCGATATCACAACAAGTTTCGATCTTAGAGTTGAAATACCATTGCTTCCGGAATATGTTTCTTTCGAAATATGGTACACAGGTTTTGAAACATGGAGAGTTACGCAAGAAATATACGATCACCGAAATATGATGGGCGATAAATTACAGGGAACAGCATGGGGAGAATTTTACGTAGAAACGCGAATGTTGCTGTTAAAAGAACAAGAGCGCAGGCCAGGCATTATTTTGAATAGCACGTTGAAAGCTGCAGCAGGAACTAATTTTGAACAAAGGCGGCACTATGATACACCTGGATACTATTTCAATGTGGAAACCGGTAAA
>PWND01000349.1 GCA_003557965.1 Bacteroidales bacterium
ATAATGAAGTTGATATAATATCTGCAGCTATAAGAATATCAGTTGACAGCAATACAGATAATTTTTCAACGGGAAATTTAGCTGCAACAATTGATGTTTGCACAGGCATAGTTATTTCAAATGCAAAAAAGAGAATGGCAGCCTGCAGTCCTGATTTTGAAAAGCACCCGGTTACGAATGAAAAAATTAAAGCTTTTAAAATTCCCAAATGGGAAGAAGTAACAAGCATTGTAAATGAAGCTGCACGGATTATACCTGAAGTAAAAACTGTGGGATGGGATGTTGCAGTATTGGAAAATAAAGTTGTAGTAATTGAAGGAAACCCCAAGTGGAATAAAGGAGTTCCCCAGATACCAATGGATAAAGGAATAAAAGCTGACTTGCTGAAATATATTAGTAGTTAAAGATGTATAAAAAGTTTATTAAACATATTATTGATTTGTTTGTGTCATTAGCAGTGCTAATTGTTCTTATGCCGCTTTTCCTTATAATTACTGTATTTCTTCTTTTCGCTAATAATGGCAAGCCGTTTTATTTTCAACAGCGCCCCGGTAAAAATGAAAAAATTTTCACACTTGTAAAGTTTAAAACAATGAACGACAAAGTGGACGAAAATGGAAAATTACTTCCACCTGCAAAAAGGATTACTAAGGTTGGGAAGTTTATAAGGTCACTATCATTGGATGAATTGCCGCAGTTGATAAATGTAATAAAAGGAGATATGAGCCTGGTAGGCCCGCGGCCACTTCTTATTGAATATCTGCCACTTTATAACGAATTTCAAAAACAAAGGCATAAAGTAAAGCCGGGAATTACCGGATGGGCACAGGTTAATGGCAGAAATGCAATATCATGGGAAGAAAAATTCAAATTTGATGTTTATTATGTAAATAATTTATCATTTTTGCTGGATATAATGATAATATTACTCACAATAAAAAAGGTTTTTAAAAGAGAAGATATTAACAAAAGTAATAATGAAACAATGGAAAAATTTAAAGGTAACAAATAAAGCTGTTTTAATCATTATTGCTTTGTCTTTATTGTAAAAAAAGAAGAGATATGAAAGATGTTGTAATTTATGGTGCAGGATGTGTTGGCAGGCTAACAGAGCAAATAATCAGCGATATTAATGATGAAGCCCGGCAATACAGGGTTTTGGGCTATATTGATGATGATACCTCGAAGCATAAAAAGGATGTTTTTGGCCTGGAAGTGTTGGGTGGTTTATCCTGGTTAAAAGGCAGAGCAGAGATTTGCCTGGCTTTAGGCTTTTCTGATCCACATCAAAAGTATAATGCAGTGGGCAGAATCAAAGATTCAGGGCATAGTAAAATTGCAACATTAGTACATCCTTCAGCATGGGTTTCAAAGAGGGTAGATGTGGGGCAAGGCTCAATTATTTATCCCGGTGTTCACATTGATGTTGATGTTAATATAGGTTGTTTTGTGTTAATTAATAAGCTATGCACAGTCGGTCATGATACTGTAATATCAGATTTTGTTACTGTTTCTCCGGGAGTAAATCTTGGTGGGACTAACACCATAGGTGAAGGAGTTGAGTTTGGAATTAATTCGTGCTCAATACAGGGTATTAGATTCGGCAGCTGGTCAGTGATTGGTGCAGGTGCCACTATCATCAATGACGTGTCTGCGAAAACTGTTGTAGCCGGAAATCCAGGGAAAGTTTTGCGAAAAAGGACTTAAAAAAGGATGATGCTTTTAAAATATTTTCAATGTTTTAATAATCATCCCTGCAAAAAGAAAACCAAATCCAAAAACCAAAATAAGTAAAAACATCGACATCTTTATCTCTACCGGAGCAGAAAAGCTTTGATGATAGTATATTATTTTCTCATTATCCATTTCGCTTACTAAAAAGTTACGCAGTTTTACAACCTCAATATATTCAATCATGCCCGGTTCAATATATATAAATGAGTTATTGTGCTTTGAACTGCTCAGAAAAGATTCATTGAGGTTTTTTTGATTCTCAATTATGTAATTAACTTCAGCCAATATTTCGTGAAACAATTCATTTCGTTGCTTCAATAATCTTTGAAGGTTAGGATTGTTGTGAAAATAATTGTGAAAAAATTCTTCAAGCTTAACCAGGCTGGTTTTATCACTTGCTTTGAATTCTACTGATAAAAAAGTGTGAGTGCCTGTAATTTCAGAAAAACTTGCATCATGTATAGGTTTTATTTGCTCAATATCTGGCAAGAAAAACTCCATTGAATTTATGCTTTTCAAGTCTTCAGATGAGACTTCAATTATATTTGCAAGGTATTCATAATTACCATTATTAACCTGGTTTTGAAAAGAACTTAAAAGCTTAATAAAAAGATGTTCATCTAACCAGCTTGAAATCACTGCGTCTGAAGAATATTCGGGTTTTTTGAGCTTATTGTATAAAATGCCTGATGCTGAGCCAATAATGAACATTATAAGAAAAAACCAGAAATGCTTTTTAAAGTATAATATAAACTTTGAAGTAAGGTCTGTTAAATCAACTTCTTTTTTCTCCATGATTTTTTAAAGTTTTACTTTGCAAAAATAAGAATTATTTTTCTGCATTTGTTTATTTTGTAATACTCTTTCTTGAACGCATTATGTGTTACCGAATTTTCAGCCCCAGGCTTTGGGTCGTTTATGTGGAATGGCAATCAATATTTTTTTGTTTAGCCTATGCTATTGATACCCTGATTCATAATGTTTTTGTTAAATCAAATGGTTTTGGGACAGGGCTTGACCTGTCCTGAGCTTGACCTGTCTTTAAAAAACTGTTTTTTACGCCATGAACAAAGCATTTTAAAAATATTGTCATTAGTAGCGAAGCGGTAGAATATTTCCTGTGAAACTTCCAGTTTATTGGTTTATTTATAATAAAAAAGGGGAAGCTTTTGCATCCCCTTTTTGTATTTGTGCATGTTATAGGCATAATTAAACATGTCCTTGTGCAATCATTGCATCAGCAACTTTTACAAAACCGCCTATATTTGCACCTTTAACGTAGTTAGTAAAATCACCCTCTTTACCAAACTCTACGCATGCTTTATGTATGTTAACCATAATTGTATGAAGTTTTTCATCAACCTCTTCTCTTGTCCAGGCAAATCTCATCGAGTTTTGGCTCATCTCAAGTCCTGAAGTGGCTACACCACCTGCATTAGCTGCCTTGCCAGGCCCATACAATATTTTGTTTTTAATATAAATATCTACTGCCTCTGGTGTTGATGGCATATTTGCTCCTTCAGATATGCATATACAGCCATTTTCAATAAGAGTTTTTGCTTCTTCTCCGTTAATTTCATTTTCTGTTGCACATGGTAATGCAATATCTACTTTTTCTGCCCATGGCCTTGAAGTTCCATCAACATATTTGCACCCATACCTATCAGCATACTCACGAATACGGCCGCGTTTAACATTTTTGAGATTCATTACATAATCAAGTTTTTCTTCGTCAATGCCATCTTTGTCAAAAATATAACCACTTGAATCAGAGAGGGTAACAACTTTTCCTCCAAGTTCAGTTACCTTTCTTGCTGCTCCCCAAGATACGTTGCCAAATCCTGATATTGCTACCGTCTTGCCTTCTAGGGTTTCGCCTTTTGTTTTAAGCATTTCATTTGTAA
>PWND01000074.1 GCA_003557965.1 Bacteroidales bacterium
AGAGCGCTGAGGAAAGAGGTCATGCTTTTGTCGAAATATACGGAGAAAGACCTCAGATGATTACTTTGAGACCAAGTTTTGAGGAAATGGAGCTGATTCATCTGATTCGACCCATATCTATTCAAAAAGAAAATGAGGATATGATTTTTTATTTTCATGCCGCCAATACAAAACCACAAGGTACAACTTTTTTAATCATCGATGCAAAATATGATGGGAACTCTATTCAATGGAGCATTGTATCAGATCGGCTTGAAAAGCTTTCCATAGGCACTAACACTTTGATGGAACATTATTTAGGCTATATTTATGTCATGGACAATAAAGGATTCATTCATCAGGTTAATGTTAAAAATGGCAGAATAACAAAAAATGAAACTTTAACTTTCATTATACAACAATTCATGCTTGATCTGGAAAACCAGGAAAAAATCATGCACATGGCAGATATTTACAATTATAAAGGTCTTTTGATTATCAAATGGAACAGCTATATACCTTCAGATGAGCATTCTTCGGTAAATAATGACTTATCCAATGCTTTGGCAATATTTATTCATGGGGATGAAGTTATTAAAACAATAACCCATGAGGAACAGCCCAGTCTTTTTGATTGGATTTTTCCCCGGCAATTATTTGTTCAATAATTTACCAACAGCTGCCATATAGACTACAAACTCATCCTCGCCATCAATTTTTAAATATTGATCTGCCAATTCCTGGTCATAGGCTCCTATAGCACAGGAACCACCATGGATGGAAACTGCTGCGAGCATTAAGTTTTGAGCTACATGTCCCGCATCAAGTAGAATAAGTTTTACAGATTCCATGTGATAACGCCATTCCATTCTATAAGGGAGGCAAGACCAGAAAAAACTTACTGCACAATTGCCTACAAAATCCTGGCCCAGAGCAATATCTTTCAGGGCAGACTTTGATACTTCGTCTTCAAAGCAATGTTCAAGGGCATGTTCTTTGGGCATGTATCGATAGACTCCCTGTTTCAAGCCATCTATATGATGCGCAGCAATATAAGTTTCAAAAGCATGTCTGCATCCTGCTGAAGGAACAGTGCGGAAAAAAATATAAGGTTTGGCTGATGGCTTTCGTACTCCTTGAGTTGACCATAATAAAAATGAAAGTTCTTCCATGCTTATAGATCCTTCAGAGAATGAACGAATACTTTCTCTTTGAAGAATAGCTTGAAATAAACTATTGTTGCAAAGAATATTTTCATCAATATCAGGAAGTTGAATAATGTTGGATGAGCCTTTTGCTTCTTTAAAACATGGAGGGTGTGGCAATCCTTTCATTTGATCAGACATCGTTTGCATTTTTTTTAATTGGCTAAATTTTGCTTTAAGGATCCAGCGATTATCAAAGGGTTTATTTTCATTCATTTTTGCAAGCTCCTTTACTATTAATACCCATAACAATACTTTATAAAGCTTTATAAATCAAACACATTGCATTGTTTAGTTTTATTTATCTTATACAATTTGAACATAGATTTCATAAGTGATATGGCATGAAATGAATAAAAAAATGAAAAGAATTTTGTTAGTTTTTCGCTACCTAATTGCTTTAATAATTTTTATTTACGCCTTTTCTGGTTTTATACCTCTTTCTCTAGCCCAAATGATGACTTTTTTGTTCACATTTTCACTTTTATTTATTCTTTTTTCAGTTTGGATTAGTAGTTTTTTCTAATTTATAGAAATATAACCGATTATTACATTGAAATGAGTTGAAAATTTTCAAATCAATACTATAAATTTAATAAATATAAATAGGAATTTTCTTGTTGAATTTGAAAGGAGACAAATGAATAAAAGAATTTTATTGTGGCTAATATTACTTATTGGTGTTTTAATAGTTATCATTTTGTTTACCAGGGGTCAACCTACAGAAGATACCACTATCGGACAACCTGATGATCCTCCTTCTATTGAAGAGCCTGTTGAAGAAATGCGCGTTTTGGCAAGTGGATCAAACAGCACTATAGATTCCAAAGAAGTAAAAGTATTTAACGATTATGATGAGTATATTAATTTTATAGATTCCAACTTTATTGTTGCTGAAACTACAGTAGATTTTAGAGAAAGAGTTGTCGTTGCTGTTTTTATGGGTCTCCGTCCAACAGGAGGTTATCAAGTTGATATTCGTGAAGTGGAAGAGCGAGATGGGAAAATGTATGTTTATGCATATTTCCGAACTCCTGGAGAAGATTGCATTGTAACACAACAGATCACTTATCCATACGAAATAGTAAGCATACCTCACACCAACTTGCCTATTGAAGTTGTTACTGAAGTAGAAGTTTACGATTGTCCTTAGAAAATCTTTTACAACCCCTCTTGCATTTTTAATGCAAGAGGGGTTTTTTTAATGCAAAAAAAGTATCAAATAAAAATTTTTAGTCAAAAATACAGGTCTTAATATTAGTATAAGTTAATAATGATGAGGTATTATAAGTATATATTATGTAATGACTTAAAAGTCTTTACATATTTTAAAAACCAGTTATAATGTAGCTTATGAAAGCAGCAGCATACGTTAGAGTATCTACTGAAGAACAATTGAAAGGTTTTGGGCTGGATGTCCAGCGTGAACGTATAAAATATTACGCTAAATTCAGAGGAATAACTATTAAAAAATGGTACGAAGACTCTGGCATCAGCGCCAAAACCACTCAAAGAAAAGGACTAAATCAACTTATTCAAGACATAACGAAAAAAAAATATGATGCTCTCATTGTATATAAGCTGGATAGGCTTTCCAGAAGCCTCAGAGATCTTCTCAATTTGCTTGAAGATTCCCTTCATCCCCATAAATGTGAATTTATATCGGTAACAGAACAATTTGACACCAGTATTCCTCAAGGTAAGTTAATGGTGCAACTTCTTGGTTCATTTGCAGAATTTGAGCGTAATCTTATTGTTGAGCGTACTTGGAATGGAAAACTTATTAAAGCGCAACAAGGTGGATATATTGGGGGTGAGCCTCCTTACGGCTTTAAGGCAGAAGGAAAAAAACTTATTATCGACAAAGAAAAAATATTTTTAGTTGACAAAATTATTCGCATGAGAAAAGGTAGAATGTCCTATGAAGCTATTGCAAAAACATTAAATGAAGAAGGATCTTTTTTGCCCAAAAGAGGAAAAAAATGGTATGGAAAAACTATTTACAATATAGTGCATAACAAAAAATACTATCAATATGATTTAAGTTCATTTTGATGGTTTTTTATAACTTGGTCCAACCATCGTATGGCAAATCTAAATGCCTGGATGCCCTCTTCGTAATCAACGCAAGGCAAAGATAAAACAAGTTCATTTTGATCATTGAGGCGAATGTTTTCCATATCTTCAATTTCTTTTTGTTGCAAAGTCATAGCAATATGTTGTGCAATATGAGCAAAAGTAGTGCCTTCAGCAACAACTCTTAGAAAGCCGCCTTTTTGAGGATATTTACTTTCATGGTATAGCAAACGTGGAAAACGAACAAAAAGAATTCTAACTGCTTCATGTGGCCAATCTTGAGATGAAGAACCCAATTGATCCAAAACGAAATCAATATATTTTTTATTGTTCTCATCTTTCATATGAATCGCTTTTATTTTTACCATTTGGCGACTCCTTAAGGTTGATTTAATTTTATACTACCTTATTTTTAAAAAAAGTCCATAAAATATCTATGGTATTTTATGCAAGTTGAGTGGGATTATTTTACATTTATAATTGAAGTAATATAGAATAGGAAGGAAACAGAAAATGATACAAACACCATTTAAAGCTATTATCTTTGATTTGGATGGAACATTAATCGACACCATTGATGACCTGTGCGATACTGTAAACAAACTATTAAAAGATCATCAACTGCAAGAACACCCCAGGCAGGCATATTTAACAATGGTGGGTGACGGCATAAGGATGCTTATCAAGAGAGCATTGCCTGAAAATATCTCTTCTGATGAAAAAAATATTGATGATTGGATGATTTTGTTCAAGCAAGCTTATCATCAAAACTGGAACAAAAAAACTCGTCCTTATTCTGGCATCAATGATATGCTTCATCAATTATGTGAAAAAAACATTAAAAAAGGAGTTCTTTCCAACAAGCCTCAAGAATTTACCAATTTATGCGTTGATCATTTCTTTCCTGGCTATCCTTTTGATGCAGTTTTCGGGGCAAGACCAGGCAAACCGGTAAAACCTGATCCAGCTTCAGCCATTGAAATAGCAAATAATTTTAACATAGATCCCAGTGAAATCTTATATGTTGGGGATACCTCCATAGACATGAAGACTGCTAATAATGCAGGTATGTTTCCATTGGGTGTAGAGTGGGGATTTCGAAGCAGACAAGAATTGATTGACGCTGGAGCTAAAATTATTATTCAGCATCCTTCGGAGCTGTTGCTAGTGATTTGAGGGCTTCCAATACTTCCTCAGGTCTTTCTGTAGAAAAAACAAACTCCTGTGGTTTTCCTTTTAGTGGAACTACGACTCTGCTTGTATTTGGCAAATTGAATACAAGGCGTCTTTTTCGTTTAAATCGACTCAATCGAATACCCCATCCCCCATAAGAAAGCAAGGCATTAGCTTTATCAATATAAGGGGTTTCTATGATATTCATTTTTATAACTCTTTTAAAAAAACCAAAATTTACAACAAGTTGCTCATCATTTATTGTAATTGCTAATTCTTTAAACTGCGCAACAATTAAAGTAGTGAAAAGAAAAAAGATTGCCATAAAAATACTGGCTCCAATAGGCCCATGGGTCTCAGAAACATCCACACCCATTAAATGAAGATAAACAATATAAAAAAAGAATATCGTGATTCCTATAAAAATAATCATCAAGGGAGTAAACAGCTTAAAACTCACTTTTTCTTGATAAAGCAACATTAGATTCTCCTTATTAAAATTTATCAAATTTTATTGTATCACAAATAAGCTTGCATAAATGAAACTTTTTTATATTTTTTATATATAATTAACATAGCTTCCAAAGGAGTGTTGACAATTGCATAACATAGTATGTATCGCTGGTTTGTGTGGGGCAGGAAAATCTGTTGTTTCTGAATATATAGTCCAGGAGGGATTTCAATATCTTCATATTGGAAAGATAACCATGGATATTCTTAAGCAAAAAAATCTTGTCATAAATGAAACAAATGAACGCCAAGTAAGAGAATCTCTTCGAAAGCAATATGGCATGGAAGCTTATGCTTTACTCAATTTGGAAAAACTAACTCATCTTTCTTCTCAAGGCCATGTCGTTGCTGACGGTCTTTATAGTTTTTCTGAATATGTAGTTCTAAAAGATCACTTTAAGCAAAACCTTATTGTCCTTGCAGTATATGCGCCCCCTCAGTTACGCTATCAAAGGCTTTCCGTACGACCTGAACGCCAATTAACTCCTGATGAAGCAAAGAAAAGAGATTTTAATGAAATAATGAATGTTGAAAAGGGCGGACCCATTGCAATGGCAGACATAACCATTAATAACACAGGAAGTTTTGAAGAGCTCAGGAAACAAGTCAGGGAGGCTATTAATGTCATCAAAATACATTAGACCATCTTGGGATGATTATTTCATGGAAGTAGTACAGGCTATATCCAAAAGGGCAACTTGTGATCGTGGTAGAAGCGGTTGTGTAATTGCAAGAAATCATCAAGTTCTTGTAACTGGATATGTTGGATCACCCGTTGGTTTTCCTCACTGTGATGACGTGGGACATCAAATGAAAAAATTGTTGCATGAGGACGGATCAGTTTCAAATCATTGCATGAGGACAGTCCATGCAGAGCAAAACGCCATCTGCCAGGCGGCAAAAATGGGAATTTCAATTGATGGAGCTACTTTATATTGCAAAATGACTCCATGTAGAGTTTGCGCTATGTTAATAATTAATTGTGGAATAAAAAGAGTATATTGCGAAAGAAGATATCATGCAGGAAAGGAATCGGAAGAAATGTTTATGCAAGCTGGCATTGAGTTAGTTTACAAATTTAATGAAACTGAGCAATACGAAAATCAATAATTTTATAATCATTTGCAACACTCGTTAATTAGCATTCTACAATACTTTATAGCTTTTGTTAATTTTATGAACAATTTAAATTAACAATTTATATTTACTACCTAATATGATTTATCATTTAATAGAAAAATCGTTCGTTATAGGGCTTTAAAAAAGGTGCTTTTTTGTAGTTATAAAAATAATAATCATCTATTATAGATTTCAAATTTGAAAAAAATAATTCTTAATTTAGTATATTAGTACTAAATAAACTTTTATAGACATAGATTTGTTTAATTAATATAATAAAAAAATGGAGGCAAAAAAATGGTAAAAAGAAAAATCGTAAATATTGACGAAGAAAAATGTAATGGATGTGGTTACTGTATACCAAATTGCCAGGAAGGTGCTCTTCAAATCATTGATGGAAAAGCCAGATTGATCAGTGATTATTTTTGTGACGGATTAGGAGCCTGTTTAGGTCATTGCCCTATGGATGCCATTACCATTGAAGAAAGAGAAGCAAAGCCTTATAACGAAACATTAGTTATGGAATCTATTGCCAAGCAAGGCGCCAATACTATAAAAGCTCACTTGATGCATCTTAAAGAACATAATGAATTTAAATTTTTGCAAGAAGCAGTTGATTATTTAAAAAAACATGGAATTCCTGTGCCATCTCTGGAAGAAGAACAATCTGAACATCCAATGCCATGTGGTTGCCCTGGTACTATGGCGACTACTATCAAAAGAAATCAAAAAAATAATCATAATCTTTCTCACTCAACTTTAACCTCTGAGTTGACTCAATGGCCCATTCAACTTCATTTGGTCCCGCCTTCTGCTCCTTTTCTCAAGGGGTCGCATCTTTTAATTTCAGCTTCCTGTACTGCTTTTTCATTAGCAAGCTTTCATGGCGATTTATTGCGAAGAAAAAAAATACTTATTGCATGCCCCAAGTTGGATAAAACTGATCCTTATAAAGAAAAGTTAATTAAAATATTTAAAATCAATGAACTCAAAAGTATTACAGTCGCAATCATGGAAGTGCCTTGTTGCAAAGGGCTTTACCAATTGGTGCAAAGCGCATTGGAAGAATCAGGCGTAAATGTTCCTCTTATCAAGGAAACCATAAGCATAGATGGAAAAATATTGTAAAAGAATTAACCTTTCTCTTTTCTTCCAGTATAAATAAGCTCCTACTTATCTTTTAAACAATTTATGTCTTTTAATGAGCAAGATAACTCTAATTACTCTTAAAATAAATCGTTATGCGCTGCAATTCGCCATCCCATTCAACATCTGCGCCAAAAGCTTCTGCGATAAATCTTAAAGGCACCAAAGTTCTTCCCTCTTTTATTTGTGGAGCAACATCCAGGACAATTTCATTTTGATTGATGTATGCTTTTTTTTGTCCAATAGTTAAAAATATTCTGATACCAAAATTTGTATTAAATTGAATAATCACCTCAGGTTTAATTGGGTCATTACTTTTAATGAATAGATTTGTTTCAATTGGACCAGGCCGGGAAATGTGTTCTGGAAGCAACTTTATTAATATATCGATAGAAGAATTACTTTTTATAGAAAATGAGCTGGGTTCAAATTGTAAAAAATTTTCTTTGCTTGAGATGTCTCCCACTAGATCGACTTCTCCCGTATTTTTCAAGGATAATGAAAATATATTGGCTTCTTTAAGGGTTATATTGCCTACTTCCAGAGAAGGAGATTTCATTAGATATGCTTTTACAATGATCCCGCATTCAGCTCTATAAGGGTCATTGCTAAATATTCTAATCAAATCAGCAAAAGGTCCATATTCCTTCAATTTGTAAGGATCTAATGTGACTTCAATATTTTTTGACATGCGTGGCGCAAGCTTTATATTTTCCTCACTTAATACAACAGCTTTATGGGGGGATTCAATTCTTAACTTCAAGTCCTGATTGCCATAATTACTAACTATAAGAGAAGAAGAGGGTTGATCGTAAACTGATATGTTCCCAAAATCAATATCATCGCTTTCTATGATTAAGTTGGGGTGATCTGGCAAAACTTCTTGCTTCCAATACCAGTAAGCGCAATTCCATGTGTTTGCTTGTGGCATAGGGGATGATTTAAAATTTGCAATATCACGGTGAGCTGCCTTAATCTCAATACGATGATACAATGGAATCGAAGGTAATTCTTCTGTTACGATTTTTTGAATTTTACGCAAATTGGAATAAATTGTTTTTTTATCAAGGCTTGATAAATTTTCTTCAAGTAATTTGTTAACTTGCTCATTATGAAATGCTGTATAATTTTGACCTCTGAAACTGTTTTCTTCCGTAGGGATATAATCTGAATGTAGAATGGACAGGAGGTTTGAATGAATACCCATTATCCATGCATACATTGTGGCAGTGGGCCCTTCGAATTTACGCTCTCGCAATGTACGATTAAAAAATTCTCCAGGAAATTGGTTAACAATGGATACATCAATATTTAATTTCCTCCAATCCTCAGCAATATATGATTGTTGCATTTCTCTATGAGTTGAGCCAGCGGTTGTAGTAAAGGTAATTTTTAGTGGAACCCCATTCTTTTCGCGATAATTGGTATCAGGGTTTATTTTCCATCCCGCTTCATCTAGCAATTGGTTTGCCTTTATGGGATCATAAGCATACTTGGTGATAGAAGCTTTATCATAAGCAGGATGAAGTTCAGAAAACCACGAATATGCTATAGGTTGTCGACCGTCAAATAAGTCGTAAACCATTTTCTCTCTGTTAAGCCCAAATATTAAAGCATGCCTTACTCTATCATCACTCAAAAATTCATCATCGATATTAAAGTCAATATGCTCCCAAGTGTTGGAGAGGTTATAGTAAAGCTCAATGTAAGAATCTGGGATAAGTTCCATTTCATAAGCTTGATTGATAGTTATGGGTGAGAGAGAGATGTCAAGAGCCCCTTCAATTAATTTACTTATTCGTTGTTCGGAATTGGGGATAAGCTGAATTTCAATCTCAGGTATCAATGGTGTTCCGTAAACATAATATGGATTTGCTTCCAATATAATATTATTCCCCTTGTTCCATTCATTAACGATATAGGGACCTGCATGCAAAGGCTTAGTATTATATTCTTCATCATTAACGCATTGAGCAATAAAGGCTTTATCTTTTAAATATTGTTCAGATTTGTATCCTTCAGGATTCTCAGGGCAAGGAAGAGCATAATATTCAGTATCGTTTAATTTATAAGGTTGAAGATGATAATTATATTTTTCTTCAAAGAAATGACGAGGCATGGGAAAGATTGAGTTTGCATACAAATAGGGTTTATTCCATACTTTCCTTACGGTATAATCATCTAATGCTTCTACTTTATCAATCCAAAAAATAATATCAGATGGGTATCCTGGAAATGAAGGATGATTAAAAAGGTAATGCGAAAAAACAAAATCGTCAGCTGTCAAAGGTCTGCCATCTGACCATTTTAAGCCTGAATGTATTTCAAAAACTATCTCCATGGAATCAATTTCACCTTCATGATCTTCGTGGACTTTCCAAAGACCATTTTCAAAGGTGGGAACTCTTTTTATAAGACTTGGAAAACTTTTCCATTGTGGATCATAAGAGGTAATTGCATTCTGATATAACATGGCTGAAATATCCAATGCAGAAGCGGAGAAGTCTAATCCAAAAAAAAGATTTCCTGGCTCCATGCTCATTTCAGTAACAATTTTGCCTCCTCTGACAGGGGGAAAGGCTAGCATGAAAAGACTATAGGCTGACTCACCAAATAAAATAGGAGCTTCTGCTTGCACATATCGATAATCATCCAAATCAATATAACGATATTCCATTAATTGAAACTCAGGCAAATAGCAAGTTGTTAATGTTCCAATGGCATCATCAGGAATAGCATCATAACCATCTTGCGCTGGTATTAATGGCTTTTTAAAGTTTTTTGCGGTCTCTTGAGCTTTATCACTATGAGCTTTTACCAACCAAATGCTTGCATCAGAGCGAACCAGAAAACTTTCAGGATCAAATGAAGATGTTTTTTCTATAATGTTAACCTCTAAAGCAGTCATGATATATGGGTAGTTTTTGCAATCCTTGTTCAGATCATCAAATCTATGATTAGATTTTTTTATGTCAATGTTTTTTGTTCTAATAAGCCAACGAATAAAATCACCGCGATTTACAGGATATAGAGGATCAAGCTTATCTTCATGATCAAAAACTTTCATCTGATTAACTTTAAAAATATAATCATATGTCCACTCGAATGTATCTGTTCGAGTGCCAGGTGGAAGAATATTGTTCAATAAATCATGTATATCCCTGTTTGATTTGCTGTGAATATTGAAAGGGAAAAAGCTAATTGAAAAAAATATTATAATTAAGAAAACAATTACCCTTTTAAAACTCATTGGTAGCACCCCTTTTAAAAAATTATCTGAATAATTTCTTTACTGTTGTCACTTTTGGGCGTATTGCCATTTGGCAGTATGCCTTATGAGGATTTTTTTCAAAATAGTTGTGATGATATTTTTCAGCTTCATAAAAAGTATCAAGAGGTAAGATTTCTGTAACAATCGGTTTTTCGTAAATTTTATTAATTTTAATGTCTTCCAGATAGTCCTGAATTTCATTTTCCTGCGAAGGACTGGTAAAAAAAATTGCAGAACGATATTGAGAGCCTATGTCAGCACCTTGTCGATGGTATGAAGTTGGATCATGTGCAGTAAAAAAAACTTCAAGCAACTTTCTATAACTAATAGCTGAAGGATTAAACGTAATTTTTATAGCTTCAGCATGATCTGTCTCTCCAGTGCATACTTCTTCATAGCTTGGATTTTTTAAATGACCTCCCGTATAGCCAGGCACAATGGATAATATGCCTTCAAACATTGAGAATACTGCTTCAAGACACCAAAAACATCCACCTGCAAAAACTGCAATCTCAGTTACATTATTCATTGACATGCATTCCCCCCCTTTGTCTATACTATACATAGTATACAATAATAAATAACTTATTAAAAACCTATATATCCAAACATCCGTTTGACACATTAGGGACAGTCCCCTTTGTATCATACAGATGTTTTATTAAATTAACTGTTTTCTTTTCTTCCAGTATAAATGAATTGATGTGTTTTCATTTTAAAGTGTGAGTCCATTTCAATTCCTACTACATTTTTACAAACACAAAGCAGGGAGCCATTTTTGATTATCATTTCCAAAGGTTCTATTCTATCTTTATAACATCTCAAGACTTGCCCTTGTCCAATCTTTTTATATTTAAATAATTTAGTTTTACATTTTGCGCATCGTATAGTAAGCATAGTAATATTTTAAATTACAATCATTTTGCTTCAATTGAATTTCAATATTTTATTGAAACCATTGAATTTTTTTACTACCCTTTCAATTAAACAGATTAAATATGAGGAGTTTAAACATGAAAGAAGATTGCATTTTTTGTAAAATATTAAACAAACAACTATCTTCCTATCAAATATTCGAAAATCAAGAAATCATGGCTTTTCTTGACAATCGACCTCTTTTTCCTGGTCATACGCTAGTTATACCAAAGGTGCATATTGAAACCATATTTGAGCTTGAAGATCATTTGGCTCAAAAGCTATTTCAAGCAAGCAAGCATATTGCTATTGCTGTTAAAAAGGCTATGGGAGCAGAAGGTATTTTTATTGGAAATAACAATGTCATAGGACAGACAGTTCCACATTTTCATTTACATGTAGTGCCAAGAAATAAAGGTGATGGGCTTAAAGGATTTTTCTGGCCAAGAAACCCCTATTCAACAGAGCAGGAAATCTCAGAAACACAACTAAAAATTCAAAATGTACTTAAAGGGTTAAATATCTGATCTGATTAATTAAAATCTGAAATGATTTAATAAAACTCTTATAGAATATTATACACCCGTTTGACACATTAGGGACAGTCCCCTTTGTGTCAAACGAGTGTTTGTATAAAAGTGCAGATAAGTATTTTCATGGATAATCTTCCCCTATTATTTTAATATTGTTTATTTTTTATAAAATATGTAAAGAAAGTGAATAAAAAAAAGGAAAGAGGAAGTGAAGTATGAGTCAATTAGTTGGTTATTCTGATAAAATAAACGACCCTCGATATCAAAGGTTTCAAGAAAGCAACAAAAAAGGAACACTTATTTTTTCTATTGTAATCTCGATTATTGCTTTGGTGGGATTTCCTATTTATAGCACAACTAGTAATGATATGGATATTGCTACCTCGCTCCTTATTGGTTTATTCCTTGCTGTCATATTTATGGCTATTGCATTTGTCCAGCTTTACAAGCAAAAAAAAGATTTCACATGGGATGGAGTGGTTGTTGACAAAAAAATGAGAGAACGACAGCACCAGCAACATCCCGATGACCAACATATGCAATATTACACCGAGTATGTTTTAAAAGTAAAGAGAAATGACGGGAGAGTCATCACTCATAGAAACAAAAATAACCCAAACCTTTATAACTATTTAAATATTGGCGATTATGTTCGTCATCACAAAGGTTTCCATATATATGAAAAATATGACAAATCAAATGATAAGGTTATCATATGTGTTGCATGCAGCACTATTAACAACATAGAAAACGAATTGTGCACAAAATGCAAATGCCCATTATTAAAAAACTAAAGATTTAGTCTTTAATTATCCAGCGTTGAGCTGTTTTATGTGATATCGGACCAAATATAATTGCTATTGGAATTGAAACGACAAAGCCTATGAAAAAAGATCTCATCCATGCCATAAAAAAGTAATCCACCCATCCCAAAGCTACATATGTCATTACAAGCGACATAAAAAAGCTCATAAAAAAAGACATAAATATAGCTTGTACAATGTTTATCTTTAATTTTTTATTTAACACTTTGCAACACCTCTGTAACTTAAGCTTCAATATCTTTTCGTAAAAATATCCAGTAAGAAACCATGAATGAAAACACTGCATACAATGCTACAATAGTCCATGAAATAATGGTTTCATTTTCATGCTGAAAGGAAACGCCTGTTAACACTTCAGGCACATTGAAATATGTATTTATAAACCATGGACTTATTTCAGGCAACACAGAGGTTATTACGGGTATTGAAAAAACCAACATAATACCAATCGTGATCATCATGCCGCTTGATTTAATTATAATCGCTGGAATGGACATCAAAGCGGCAAAAGAAAAGAGAGGAAATATAGAAAGGAAATAAATATATGCAGTTCCTGTAAGATGATCAAAAAACAATACCCATCCTCTATCAAGATCAAGGATTTGATGAAATCCTATAAATATGCCTGACATCAAGTACGAAACAATTAGTGTAAAAAAATAAAGAACTAAAATAAAAATAAAAAGAGTAAAATATTTTGCAAGAAATAAATGAAACCTTTGAATTGGTCGAGTAAGAAGATTTTTAATCGTTCCATATTTAAAATCATCACTAAATAATTGATTAATAAAAATGATGACGATAATAGGCATAATCATAGGGCTTAACCCTGCATGGAGAGTTAAGGGAAAGATGGTGCCGTCCACATTTCTTTCCATATTCATAACATACACGCTCAAAAGCGATATAAGCGCAATAATGGAAAAATATACATAGATATTTTTTTGATGAAATAACTTGTACAACTCTATATATATGCATTTAATCATGGTTTATTTCTCCTTGAGTAAGGGTTAAGAAAAAATATTCCAAAGAAGGATTTTTGGGAACAATATATTGCAGGTTAATTCCTTTTTTAAATAAGATATTGTTCATTTCAACTGATTTTCCGCAAGGAATAACTGCTTCAACATGTTTGCAGCATATTTTTGAATGCTTAACCCAGGGGATAGTTGAAAGAATTTCCATGACTTTTTC
>PWND01000347.1 GCA_003557965.1 Bacteroidales bacterium
CGACGCTCTTCCGATCTTGGGGGCAGAAGCCATAAATGTAGGCTCTATATTACGCATGTCTTCACCAAGATTATGTACAGATGAATAGAAAGTACATCCACCAAAGCTTATAGTGTACATTTCTATAACCCTTTCAAAAATATGCCATATAGGTAGGATAGACAATGCCCTGTCGTTAACATTATGAAAACCCGGAAGGTTTTTTATTTGCGACATGATGTTTGCATGTGTAAGCATTACTCCTTTAGGCGTACCCGTTGTGCCGGAAGTATATATCAAAGTAAAAAGATCATCCGGCTTAATTCCTTCCATTCTTTCCTCAACACGCTTATCACCCTTTTCTCTAAGCTCCTTTCCCATTTTCCTGACATCACTAAGTCTCCTGACTCCTTCAGGCACATTCGCTTCATCTTTGAGTAAAATAATTTCTTTCAGCTCAGGCACTTGATTTTTGATGCTCAGCAGCTTGTTTATCATATCTGCATTTTCGACAAAAGTAACGGTCAGTCCCGAATGGTTGATTATATAGATAAGCTCGGCATTCGATATGTCTTTTCCTCTTGGTACATCGGCAGCTCCACAACACTGAACAGCATAATCTGCCAGAATCCATTCCAGACAATTATCACTAAAAAGGCCCACATGGCCCCTGGCATTTACCCCCAACTCAATTAAAGCTGTAGCAAGGTCGAGCCCTTGCTCATAGAGATCCCTGTACGAAACAGGCTCCCATTCAAGAGCAGCTTTGCGGACAGCGAACGCAGGCATAGCCTCAAACTGTAGAGCAGCTTTTTTATATAATTGAGCGAGATTATCAGCTTTGATGCGATAGTACATAATGCTTTTAATTGATTGATACTCAGATTTTATGCACTTGTATTAAACAGTTGATTTAATGCAAGCAAACTGCAAAAATATGAAAATATATTATATGCCGGTTTTGAAATATTGATTTTTAAGACAGTTTAGGCTTTAGTATTCCGGCAATAAACTTTTTCTACCTGATTTCAATTTCTTTTTCTTCTAATAATCTTCTTTAGTTGGGAAACCAATACAAAAATCCCGGGCACTATTAAGAATGCCCGGGATTGATTATGTTTGGTTTTTAAAAAGAAAGCCAAGGTAAAAATCTTTGTAAAATAAGGTATTTTATTAAACTATGATATAGCTTTTTAACTCACTAAGCCATCTGTTTATGGTTTTAGATTTATATTTATTATTAGTCGGGATTGCTCAGTGCAGCTGGTATTTTCTCCACCAAATTGTATTACATAATCACAGACATTATGTCCTTCAACCTTGGCATGAATATTATTTACTTCACCTCTGCTATTTTTCACCATTCTAACTCCAAGGTTAGATATTTTAAAACTTCTGCTTCTTGCTCTATCTGCATTTTCCAGCCTACTATCCTGACTAAAATCTATTTCTTTTATTTTAGTGGGATTATTAAAGCTATCAAACTTAATTTTTGAAGAAGTGTTATAATATACATTTCTTCCGGAAACAACTTTATCACCCTCTTCTTTGTGAATATAATAACTTCCTTCTCTTTTGTGTTCTAGTAGATTGAGGCTTGTACCTGTGGTAGTTGAAAAATAACCACCATTTATCCACTCTACATTATATCCCACATAAATTTTTTCCGGGAGTTCAAAACCTAAATCTTTTTTATTTTCAATTTTTTGAGAATCCTTAGATTACCTGTTCCCGGATTCACTTTCACCATGCTCATTACAGCTTAAGAACATTAATAAAGCTATTATTGTTGAGTATAAGCTTAATTTTTTCATAATAATTTTTTAGTTTAGAATTAATTTAATTTATTGGCAAACTGAGGTTTGCCGGTTGTTTAAAAAAAATTTTGTTATTAATTATATACTTGAAAGTTTATTTATAAAATCATCTGTAATTCCTGCTTTCATTATTATTTTTTGAACTTTTTCTTTATCACGCATTTTTATGTTTTTGTTTTCCTCATAACGGTGAATGGCATACTCTAAATTCTGTTCAATTAGCATGAAATCATCTTTTTCTATTTCCAGATGTTTTTTTATTTTCATTTTTGTATCCTCAGTAAGTTTTTCATAATCATCAACAATGAACTTGATAAGCTCTTTCTGGCCTGGATTAGTTGCGATTATACTTCTAAACCGCTGATACTCTTCTTTATTTTCTGATCGTAATAACACCTGGTTAAGATTAATGACTTTATTCAAAGTTTCAGCTTGCTCTTGTGTCATTTCTAATTTTTTGGCAATTTGGTTTGTGATTAGTTTTGGAACAGGAAAATATCCCAAATAAATTCCTGCGCCATACCCTGCAAACAGTAATATAAAAATTAGAATAGCCAGTAATATTTTCTTAAGTATATTCATTTATAGATAGTATATAACATCATTTACAACATCATTTATTCCCTTACCTCCTGACTTCCTCATCATTTCCCGATTAAGTTCTATCATTTCCAGAGGATCTAAATCTGTAGCTCCAAATTGGGTAAGTTTTTCTTGCATATTTTCCCAGTAGTTCAAATCTTTTTGTAATAGCTTGTATTTAGCTGTTCCTATTTCTGCTTTTGATAGATCTTGTCTTAGTTTTCTGTTGATAAAATTCCCTACTTCTTTGCTTGCTTCTCTGGCTTTGGCTTGAGTTTTTTGGGTGCTTGTAAGCATTCTGTTTTTATCAATAGCATCTACTTTTACTTTAAGAACCTTTCCAACACTTTTCAACTCATCTACTGTTAGTTCTGAAAAATCAAGATTTTTATCCAGCATTCTGGTAGAGGCGAATGCTTCTTTGTGGGCAGATGTTACCAGGTTCATTTCTGATGCATTAGTGCTAATCCCAAACATTTCAAACCATTCCCTGTCCATAGCAGCCTGAGCATCATTCATAAACTCCTCAACTGAAACCCAACTTCCATCTTGTTTTTGAAACCCTGGTGGCTCTATTCCTGTATCTGCGGAAACTGCACCTAAGTCTAAATCCATACTTGCAGTTCCTGCACTGTTATGGTTTCTGAATTGCTTGAACTTAACATTATCAACAACATATCCTTTTTCAGCAAGAAGACCGCGATACATATATCAGGGCGATGCTGGATATGGTAACGATGTGAGACCTGCTACCTTGCAGAAGCAAAGAAAAGTTACAACATCATACAGATTGGAAGGGACAGACGGGCTCACTCGGGCTCACTGTATTTTGCTCATGTCGATTATTGTCCAATACTTGTTATCTAAATCTCTTAATTGTGCAGTTCCAGATTTAACATAATTGTAGGCAGATGGATTTTGAATGTATTTAATATATGGTTTTCCTTTATTTTCATCAATGTTTCCGACCAGGAATAAATAGTAGTTATCTGAACGTTTTACTGCTTCTTCGTATTCATCCCACGTTAGACTTGCTGAAGGATGTGAGGTGCTTGCTTTTAGCTCAATGTATTTATCAGAATCAGGATGATGCACGATAATGTCACAGTGTTTTGTTTGATTACGAACATCTTTTATGCTTGATCTGTCTACTTGGAATAAAGCTTCACATGCTTTAATCACAAAGCTAATCCCTATATTTTCTGTATCTATGTTCGACAGGTGTGTTCTTTCAAAAGTGCC
>PWND01000348.1 GCA_003557965.1 Bacteroidales bacterium
AAGCCGTTCCAATGGCCATCTCTGAAGCAGAACCAAAAGATGTAGGAGGAAATTAATATGGGTAGATTTAAAAAAGATAGTGCTCCTAAAAGCCAAAAGATTAATACCGCTTCATTGCCGGATATTATTTTTATGCTATTGTTCTTTTTCATGGTTACAACAGTAATGCGTGAAACTGCTTTATTCGTTCAGGTTAGGATGCCCCAGGCTACTGAAATACAACAACTGGAAAGAAGATCGCTTGTGAGCTTTATTTATATCGGGCCACCTCTGCAAGCACATATTTTTGGTACTGAGCCAAGAATTCAGCTTAATGATAATTTTGCCGCTGTAAATGATATCCCTTCTTTCATCGAAGCTGAAAGGCTATCTGTATCTGAAGCTGAAAGGCCTCTTATGACCACATCTCTTAAAGTTGACAGAACTACTAAAATGGGTATTGTTACTGATGTTAAACAAGAGCTTCGACAAGTAAATGCCCTGAAAATCAATTACTCTACTTTGAGAGGAGATGATGTGGCTGCCAGTTAAAGTTATTATACTGAATATTAAATTAAAAGCCACAATGTTTTTATTGTGGCTTTTTTAATTTAAGTTTATTTCTTTTTGCATTTTCCTCATCAGGCTTTTAGAAGTATTTAGTAGTGCTTGTAAAAAATGAAAAACTTTCCCCGTTGCCCCTTTTTTTAACCTCACATATTCTTTTGAAATCTCCGAACTTTCTTTTAAAGCATTATAATTACTTAAAATTCTGTATGTTTCCTTTATTAATTCCTCTTTGTCTTTTACGCAAAAAGCACCACCATATTTAATAAGTTCTAATGCTTCTTCAAATTTTTTGTGGTTTGGGCCAAATAGTACAGGCATTCCAAATACAGCAGCTTCAAGAATATTGTGTACTCCCCTGCCAAAACCTCCTCCTACATATGCTATAGAAGCATACTGATACAGTTGCGACAATATGCCAACACTGTCAACTATCAAAACCTGGGCATCAGGAAATGAATCTTTATCAGGATCTGACAACCTTACTACTTTTCCTATGATATTATCTGACAGCCGTGTTATTTCATCATTATTTATTTCGTGAGGAACTATAATGTATTTTATTCCATTATAGTTTTGATTTATCAAAGGAATAAGCAATTCGTTATCTTTCGGCCACGAGCTTCCTGCAATAAAAATAATTGACCCCTGAATAAACTTTTCTACATCCTTGTACGAAACAGGCTGCTGCATTATCTTATATACACGATCAAAACGCGTATCACCACTTATTATGGCATTTCTGATATTTATGCTGTTTAATAGTTCTAATGACTCCTTGTTCTGAACAAAAAAATATGTGGCTTTTCTTAACTGCTCCCTAAACCAAAAACCATGCTTTTTGAAAAATATCTGGTTTTTTCTGAAAATTGACGAAATAAAAATCAATGGTATTCTTCTTTTACCAAGCTCCGATATATAATTATACCAATATTCGTATTTAACAAATACAGCAACTGTCGGATTCCATATATCAAGAAAACGTTTTACATTTTTTTTTGTATCAACAGGCAAATAAAAAACATAATCAGCTTTCTCATAGTTTTTTCTTATTTCATATCCGGAAGGAGAAAAAAACGTCAGGAGAATTTTTTTTTCAGGATAGTTTTCTTTTATTTTTTCAATTATCGGGCGCCCTTGTTCAAACTCACCCAATGACGCACAATGCACCCATATCAACTGCTCATCATCTGCATCATATACCTCAAACTCCATTTTAAAAAAAATATTCTTTCGGCCATTTAACCATAATCTGGCCTTTTTGCTAAAATAAGATGCAACTTTTATTAAGAAGTAATATGAATAAATGCTGATATTATATAAAAACCTCATATCTTGCCCAATGCAGTTTTATAATATATTTGTAAAGTCGTGTCAAATGTAGTAACTATTTTGTATAAATCAACAATCTTTCTAAAACATTATCCTTCATGGCAGTGGAAATCTTTATATATTTGTATGCCAGAAAAAAAGAAAATAATTTTTTCTTTTTGTTTAAGAAAAACATTACAAAAAGCTTTACCCACGTATTATCTATTTAATATTAAAAAATAATTGTAAATGAAAAAAATTCAAATGGTTGACTTAAAAAGTCAATATCAAAAAATTCAAAATGAAATTGACACGGCAGTAATTGATGTTATTAGATCAACACAGTATATAAACGGCCCCGAGGTTAAAAACTTTCAAAAAGATTTTGAAGAATATCTTGGTGTTAAAAACGTAATCCCTTGTGCAAATGGTACTGATGCATTGCAAGTTGCTATGATGAGCCTTGACCTAAAGCCCGGCGATGAAGTAATTACAACTTCTTTTACTTTTGTTGCTACTGTTGAAGTTATTGCATTGCTAGGGTTAACACCCGTTTTAGTGGATGTATGTGAAGATACTTTCAATATAGATCCTGATTCCTTTAAAAAGGCAATAACTCCAAAAACCAAAGCTGTTGTTCCTGTTCATCTTTTTGGGCAGTGTGTTGATATGGAAGCGATAATTAAAATTGCTGAAGAAAACAACTTATACATTATTGAAGATACCGCACAAGCAATTGGTGCCGATTATATTTTTAGTGATGGCAACAAGCGAAAGGCTGGAACAATGGGACATGTTGGTGCAACTTCTTTTTTCCCTTCAAAAAACCTGGGATGCTATGGAGATGGAGGCGCAATATTTACTAATGATGATGAGCTGGCAAAAAAAATTGCTATAATTGTTAATCATGGTATGCATGTGAGATATTATCACGATTCAATTGGAGTAAATTCCAGGCTGGATAGTGTACAGGCAGCAATTTTAAAAATAAAATTGAAATACCTTGATGAGTATGCAGATGCAAGGCGTGAAGCAGCTGACTATTACGATAATGCTTTTGCTGATAATCCAAAATTAGTTACACCTGCAAGAAGTTCTTTTTCCACGCACGTATTTCATCAATACACTTTAAAAACCAAAGATATTGACAGGGATAAGCTTCAGGAGTATCTTATGTCTAATGATATTCCTGCCATGATTTACTATCCGGTACCTATGCACATGCAGAAAGCTTATATTGACCCCAGGTATAAAGAGGGTGATTTTCCTGTAACCGAAAAACTTAGCAAATCTGTTATCTCTTTACCAATGCATACTGAACTGGATGAAGAACAACTTAGTCATATTACAAGTAAAGTATTGGAATTTGTTAATAAATAAGAGGCCTGAAAAATGAGCAATAAAGAATATTTTTGCCACGAAACTGCAGTTATTGACGAAGGAAGCAAAATTGGCAAAGGAACTAAAATCTGGCATTTTACGCACATAATGCCTGATTGCACAATTGGCGAAAACTGCAATTTTGGGCAAAACGTTGTTGTTTCTCCAGGTGTGGTTTTGGGTAATAACGTGAAAGTTCAAAACAACGTATCAATATACACAGGAGTAATTTGTGAAGATGATGTGTTTCTTGGCCCTTCAATGGTTTTTACCAATATTGTTAATCCGCGCAGCGCAGTTATTAGAAGGGAGCAATATGTAAAAACTCTTGTGAAAAAAGGAGCCTCAATTGGTGCTAATGCAACAATAGTTTGTGGAAT
>PWND01000118.1 GCA_003557965.1 Bacteroidales bacterium
AATAATGTCAAACATTTTTATGTCAATTTCTCCTCCGGAAATATCATTTATTATATGTGCTCCGGCTGCTATTGCGTTTTTTGCAGTTTCGGAGTTGTAAGTATCAACAGATATTATTGCCTCAGGAAACTTTTCAACAATATTTTGTAAAACAGGAATAAGCCTTGTCTGTTCATCCTTAGCTTTGATTAAAGTAGCTCCCGGCCTCGATGATGCCGCTCCAATATCAATTATGTCAGCCCCTTCTGCAAGCATTTGTGAGGCTTTTGATATAGCTGCATCTATACTACAAGCTCTGCTGCCTTCAAAAAATGAATCCGGCGTAATGTTAATAATTCCCATTACTAAAGCTGGAGATAAATTTATAATTTTACCCCCGCAATTAATTGTCTGTTTTTGATAAAAAAGCGTATCTTTCGACATAAATTAAGCTTATAGTCAATATTATAAATACTATATAAACAACATGGGCAAAGAAAGTAAAACCAATGAACAATTTGAGCAAATAAAAACAATTTGTATTGATATTTACGTAAAAAAGATGCAGGACTATGGTTGCTCCTGGCGAATTCTAAGGCCGCCGTCACTTACTGACCAGATTTTTATTAAAGCACAGCGCATACGTTCTCTGCAAGACAAAGGTAATCAAAAAATTGATGAAGGAATTACTCCGGAATTTATCGGTATTGTAAATTATTCAATAATGGCTTTAATACAAATGGAACTTGGTGTAGCCGAACAACCCGACCTTGATATTGAGAGTGCAAAAACTCTGTATGAAAAATATTTTGACACATCAAAAAACCTTATGCTAAACAAAAATCACGACTACTCGGAAGCATGGAGAGATATGAGAATTTCAAGCCTGGTTGATATTATTTTGGTTAAGCTGCTAAGAATCAAGCAAATAGAAGATAATAAAGGAAAAACGATTATTTCAGAAGGGGTTGACTCCAATTATATGGATATTATTAATTATGCAATTTTTTCTTTAATTAAAACGGAGCTGGAAGGAGAAAGCCCTGTATAAATATAGAATAAACTGTGGGAAATTACATAGGAAGAAAAATATTATATGGCTTGCTGGTTTTCTGGGGAGTGGTTACCCTCATTTTTTTCCTGTTTAAGATATTACCGGGTGACCCGGCAAGAATGATGCTTGGCCAGCGTGCCGACATAGCTTCAGTTGAAGCAATCCAAAAAGAACTAGGGCTCGACCGGCCGTTATTCACACAATACATTAACTACCTTAATGATATTTCCTTTATCTCCCTGCATAACAACGCCAATGAAGAAAGCTTTTTTTATCTTGACCCCGAAAAATATACCTATAGTAAGTTAGTCTCAGTTGGCGATAAGACTCTAGTTGTTAAGTACCCATACCTTGGCAGGTCATTTCAAAGCGGAAGAAAAGTATCCGAAATTCTAAGCGAAGCATTTCCTCTGACTTTATTGCTGGCAAGTGTTTCAATTCTGTTTGCTATGTTTTTGGGGATTTTTATGGGAGTGATGATATCATTAAAGCCCCATGGGTGGTTTAGCAAGTTTATTATTGGTTTTTCCTCTCTTGGAGTGGCTATACCTTCATTTTTTGCTGCCGTGTTGATAGCATGGGTATTTGCTTTTTTACTTGGTGATTACACCGGGCTTAACATGACCGGTAGCTTTAAAGAAGTAGATGATTTTGGCAGGGGAGAGTATATCCAGTTTAAAAACCTGGTATTGCCGGCAATTACATTAGGAATCAGGCCATTGGCAATAGTGGTGCAGCTTACACGCAGTTCGTTATTAAATGTCTTATCCCAGGATTTTATTCGTACAGCACGTGCTAAAGGCTTATCGGTGTTTCGGGTGGTTACACGCCATGCCCTGAAAAATGCTCTTAATCCTGTAATTACAGCACTTTCAGGCTGGTTTGCTTCATTGCTCGCCGGAGCTGTATTTGTAGAATATGTTTTCGACTGGAAGGGAATAGGTGTAGTAATAGTTGACTCTCTCGATCATTACGATTTTCCTGTTATTATGGGGTCTGTTCTTTTAATTTCTGTTATGCTGGTAGTGTTAAACATTATTGTTGATATTTTATATGGACTGATAGACCCAAGGGTAAGGCTGTCATGAAAATGTTGGTTTTATAAATGAGCATAAGCCATTACATCTCTTATAAAATATATGCTTGTGATTAATTCATTATTAAAACGTAAACTGCATAGTAATTCTCCAGCCCATTTTGTCAACATTTTCTCTGTCAAGATAGTTAAGCCTCCATACGGCATCAACACGAAACAATTTAAAGATATTCTCTATTCCTGCACTTACTTCATAATAGGGATGTTTTAATCCGCTGAGGCCGGCCGGAAATCTCATAACATTTTCATGGGTGTCGCGTAAGCTGCCTACAAGTGCTTTTGCTGAAACAACTTCGCGTAGTTTTAGTTTCCTGATTAACGGGATCCTGTTAAATATTAACCCGTTTAAGTGATGATCTACATAGATGCTTAAATAACGGTCGCTGGCAAATTCGAAATAATTCATCATGTTAAATGCATGACGGTCAAAAATGTATGTTTCGTTGCCTTCATGTAGTTGCAGCAATGGGAAGGGCAGGTCGCCCCATATCATACCTGCATCTATAATATACCTGAAATAACCTACGGGGCTTGTGTAAACCTTTTGAGACAGATTGAACCCAAGCTTAAAATAGTCGTATTCCGAACCAAGAATATTAGAAAACCCTTTTGTAAGGTTAATATTTAAAGCAGGCCTGATTGTTCCGAGGCTTTTTCTTTCAAATTCGCCTCTTAAAAATTTTTCATCTCTTGCTATCCTTATTTGAAGGTTTGCCTCTGTTGTAACTACTTCATTAATGGTTTCAATTTCTCCGTTGTTTTCGTATTGAAATGGGATGAACATACCTTCTTCTATTCGCCGGTGCGATAATGTAAGTGTATTCGTAAATCCCTGGAACCATTCTTTTTCGCCTGTCAGGTTTAGCTCTTTTATCATTGTGAGGCTATTGTTTGGCGTACGGCTTAGCAAAGACTTGAATATATTGTCATCCTGCAGGGCAAACTGGCTTTTGCCGAGTTGTTCTAAATCATACTTGCCGTCTATTGATATTGCTGAGCGGGGATTATTATTAAAAAGGTATAATACTTTTCCACCATACTTAAACTTTTCATCTTTTAACCCATAAGCTCCATAACCTCCAATCATCAGGTTGGTACTGAACTCGTTTGATGTTCTGCCGCCAAATCTTAAACGATTGCCTTCAATTTCATTGAAGCTATAAAGTTGATAGTATGGCCCTATTTCAAAATACCCCACCTCATAATGAAACATAATGAACATTGCTGCAAGCTTTTCATATATACGGAAAATAGGGACACTCTGAATGGAGTCAACCATGTTGTAAATGTTTTGTTCATGCTCGGCAAGTGGTACCGGCCTTTTTTCCTCCCAAAACTCTTCTTCTTTTATGTAAATGTTGTCGGTAAGAACTATTTTATCTCTGTGTTTTCTAACCTCAGGTGGTATATCTATATTTAACCTTATATTGTTATAAATTGTGGTTTTATTTGCAAATAAGCCATGTAGCCGGGGATTAATATTTAAATCAAAAAATAAATTTTCCTCTTTTATAAACCAAACAGAGTCATTTATTTTATGATATTTAAACTCAGCTACGAAATCATCAATAAAATTATAGTTTACATTTTGTGCAGTTCGCATTTGAATACTTTCTATAGCAAAAGTAGTATCGTGCACCCAGAAGCTTCCCCTGAAAGTACGGTCTTGTTCACGCCTTGGGACGTATGAAATTCTATAGCACCACTTATTATCAATATATGTACTGTCAATAAGGTAATACCTGTAATAGAAAAGCCCGTGGTCTGATATAGGGCTTACAAATCCGGGCTCAAAAATCGTAATAAAATTATCATAAATATTTATCCTTTGATACATTTGTCCGGCCAGTTGAGAAAGGCTTTCATTATCGTAGCCGGATATTCGTGAAGCATTTATTATTTCTCTTTCAAAAGAGGGTGATTTTTGATAATAAAAATCAGAAATGTTTTCAGAAATAAAAAAAGGAAGGAAGGGCTTGCCCGTTATAGCTGATGTGTCGGTATAGTCAAAAACAAACTGAAAATCACGTAAAAACCTGCTGTTTTTAATTCTTTCATTAATATTATCTGTTCCTATTTCGATTTTATTGTAAATTTCATAAGAGTACGATTCAAATCTGTTGGGGTTATGTTTGTCTTTGTTTTTTATTATATTTCTTAAAATAGGATGTGCAGGGTTTTCTGTTGGCAGAATTACAACTTCTTCAAGCATGTATGCATCAGCTTCCAAATAAAAATTTATTTCCTGGTACTGATGCTTTTTTATATGTATAGCTTTGGAAATATACCCGACAAATGACACAATTAATGTGTCACTTACTGTGCGGCTTTCAATAAAGTATTCTCCTTCTGTATTGGTAATTGTCCCTGTTTGCGTACCTTGGAAATAAACACTGACAAAAGGCAGGGGCTCGTTAGTGTCAGCATCTTTGACAACTCCTCTAACTCTTGTAACCTGGGCATATAAACTTTCAGACAACAGCAATAAAATAATAATATATAAAACCTTTTTTATCATTTAAAAATTTACTTTAAGTAATGCATTTTGCCTGGAATTTTTGATTGCTAAGCAAATTACTCAGCTTATCTTTTCCGTAAACTCACTAAAAGTTTTATGTTTTTTTTCTTTTAGTATCATTAATACTGCATTAAAAGCTGCTTTTACAGCAATGGGCACGCCACCTCCCAGCTCTGCCCAATGGCCACTAATATAAAGGCCTTTGAGTGGTGTTTTATACCTGGCTACGCCCAACATTGCATTTTTTTTGCCTGGCTTTTGTCCCATCATTGTGCCGTCATGGTTTTTTGTATATCTCCAAAATGTAATTGGTGTGATTACATTGTAATCAACAATATGCCTGCTTAGATTTTTTGAAAAAATTTCTTCAGTAGTTTTTATAAGCTCTTGTGCATATTGCTCTTTCAGGTTCTTGTAATCATTGCCTCTTATAATGCTTCCTTCATCGTCAGTTTTGGTTTCCCATTTATTATGGCTGTTAAAATGTGCCGGTATTATTATTGTCAGGCTGCCTTTTCCGGGAGGAGCTAAGTTTTTATTTCTTGCTGACTGGGAAAAAACCGAAATTCCAGTAACCTCTGTACATGCTTTATTCTTGATGTGTTTTTTTATGTCATTTTGGCTAAATACTACAATCTCTTCTCCAAAACCAAGTTTCTCGGCAGGACAGTTTAGCAATACATTTACAATCAATGCAGAACTGTATAATTCAGCTTTATTAAGTTTATTAATAGTTTTTCCCGATGCATATTGCTTTGGAATAATCTTTTTGTATAAAGTCATCAGGTCGCATGTAGAAATAACATACTCACAATTGATTTTAAATTCTACTCCTTTATGCTCGCAAATCATGGCTTTGCACCTGCCTTTTTCTTCTATTATTTTTTTTGCTTCAGTGTTGTACATTATATTGCATCCATGGTTTTCAGCATGCCTGGCTAACCAAACTGCATAACTGTTACTTCCGCCTTCAGGCGGGCTTTGGAATTCCTTATTGTAAGCCCATGCTATGGGGATAAGGCAAGATAATATATCAGGTTCGTTAGAAAATATATCATGAAGAATTTGTGATTTAAAAAACTTTTTAAGCCCTTTGGCTTTTCCCTTCTCTCCGGTATAACGCACATACTTTACAAAAGGAATAGCAAATTTTATCCTGTTAATAAAATAAGCTATTTTTTCAAAAAAGTTCAATGTTGGCTTAGTGCGAAATAGCTTATGGAAATTATTAAACTGGGGACTCATTTTTTTTGCAGCATTAAAGAATTTCTCAATGCCGTTTTTTTCATCGGGAAAATCCCGGATAAGCTCATGCTTCAGTTCATCAGGATTGTCAGTAAGCAAATAATTGTAATTCTCTCCGATGAATCTTTTGATTCTTTTTTGGCTTTTTGCACGGGGGTAATCATTGTCAATAATACTAAAAACTTTATTAACTATTCCACTTGGGCCGCAATTGTTAAGCCAGTGAATAGCAGTATCAAAAATATAGCCATTCTTTTCATACTTTGCAAGGTAACCTCCGGGGTTAGAATTAAGCTCTGCCAGGAAAACCTTAAGCCCTGCTTTACTTAATAAAGCTGCTGCGGTGAGGCCACTTATTCCGCCGCCAATTATTGCAACATCGTAAAAATCACCGGATTTTTTAAACATTTATTTATTATGAAAATTATAAAAATTCAATACCAAAATTACATTTTATTACAACATCTGTATTTATAATTCTGTTAATATTATAATAATAGATGAAATTACCGGATAGATATTTTTGGTGATATTCTGAAAGTTCAAGTTTTTAATAAATATTCATTTTTTATTTCAATATAAAAACGATAATTTTACATGATAATTTATAACCCTAAACACATATAAGAAATAACATGAGAAAAAAAATAATTGCAGGAAATTGGAAGATGAACACCAGCCTTCAGGAAGGCAAAGAGTTGGTTAATTCTATAGCCGAAATGATTAAAAGCAAGCCGTTAAAAACGATGCCCGGTAATCCTGAGGTTATACTGTTTCCCCCCTTTGTTCACATAACGGAAATATTGAAAATTACCAAAAAAGAAAAAGGAGTAACAGTAGGTGCTCAAAATTGTCATCAATCTGATAAAGGCGCTTATACGGGTGAAGTTTCTGCCATGATGATAAAATCTGTTGGCGCTACTCATGTACTTGTTGGGCATTCAGAAAGGCGTCAATATTTTAAAGAAGATGATAATACTTTGGCTGCAAAGGTTTCCCAGGCTTTAGACAATAAGCTAACTCCGGTGTTTTGCTGTGGAGAATCACTGGAAGAACGACAATCGGAAAAACACTTTGAAGTTGTGAAGCAGCAAATTTCAAAGAGTTTGTTTTGGCTTGATGTAAATGACTTCGCTAATATTATTATTGCCTACGAACCTGTATGGGCTATTGGCACAGGTGAAACAGCCAGCCCGGGACAGGCCCAGGAAATGCACAGCTTTATTCGTAACTGTATAAGCGAAAAATATGGTAGTGAAGCAGCAAGCAATACTACAATTTTGTATGGTGGCAGTTGTAATGCAAAAAATGCAAAAGATCTTTTTAAAAATGAAGATGTTGATGGTGGCCTTATTGGCGGTGCTTCTCTGAAAGCTGGAGATTTTTTCCAGATAATAAATTCTTACTAAAAATGAACTATGTTGAAGTAACTTGCTCTCTAAAACCACAAAAGCCTTATGATGAAATAATGATTGCACATTTGGCTGATTTAGGTTTTGAAAGTTTTCAGGAAACAGATAGCGGCTTTAAAGCATATATATCAGGAGAAAATTTTGATAAAGAAAACTTAGAAGCCTTCTCACCGTTTGCAGAAGGTGAAAATGTAGAGTTCTCTTTTTCTATAAAAAAAATCAATGAGTCTAATTGGAATCAAATATGGGAAAGCAACTTTGAGCCTATTCTTATCGGCAACTGTTATATAAGAGCTACATTTCACACTCCTCGCAAAGATGTTGATTATGAGATTGTTATTGAACCTAAGATGTCTTTTGGTACAGGACACCACGAAACAACTTCATTAATGGTAAAATGGTTGCTTGAAATCAATATGCAAAATATGAATGTTTTGGATATGGGTTGTGGTACAGGAATTCTTGCAATTTTAGCTTCTAAAAGAGGGGCAGAAAGTGTATTAGCTATTGATAATTATATTTATGCATACGAAAATACATTAGAAAATATTAAACGTAATGATTGCTCTAATATAAAAGCGTTATCAGGAGATGCTTCATTACTGGATGGTAAGCAACTTTTTGACATAATTATAGCGAATATTACAAAAAACGTTTTAATAGAAGACATGCCGCATTATTCTAACTCCATGAATAACAAAGGTTTGCTCCTCGTTAGTGGTTTTTTTGATGATGATAAGAATGAGCTAATTAAAAGAGCTGAGCAATTTGATTTATCAGTTATTGGTGAAAAGGCAGAAGATAAATGGATGTCATTATGTTTCAGAAAAAAATAATTCTTTTGTTATGACAAAAAAGGCTTTAGTCATATTATTGTTTCTATTTACTGCAATTAGCTTTGAAAATTGCTTTTCAAATGAATCTTTTACCCGAAGTGATGAGGATTTTTTTATTGAATTAAAGGAAATATTCTCCGGCCTTGACAGGAGGGAAAGGCAAGCTAAAGAAGAGTTTGTTGATTCATTTGCTGTTGTATGGAGGCACAGTAATTTTTCTGATGAGCAAAAGAATTTGGTATATGAAACTTTTGACGCAATGGCAGGAATCAGGCTTAGGCCTGTTATTGACTATCCGGTGTACTTAAAATGCATAATGGCATTGCAAAACTCACGAAACGCCCGTGATAATTTTATAACCTGGCATGAAAGCTTTGATGGCTTAATTACATTACGTAATCAAAGACGCTTTGTAAATTACCTCAACTACTCATTAAATTTATTTAAAGACAATATTGTTTATAGTTCTCCCACGATAAAATGGCAATATGATAATGATAATTATTTGCTGAACTTTAATTCAGATACAATCAGTGTAGAGTTTACAGGCGGTAATCTTACTTTATATGCGCAGAGAGATAGTATAATAATTTATAATACTGATGGAGTGGTATATCCTTTTGAAGAAAGGTGGAGGGGGAATGGCGGCCGTATTACATGGGAAAGGGTAGATTTAGATCCGGACAAAGTGTTTGCTGTTTTTGACAGTTATTCGTTAAGTATGAGATACTCCAGGTTTGAAGTAGATTCGGTGGAGTTCTATAACACTCACTTCTTTGATACACCTCTTACAGGCAGGCTATCTGAAAGAATAGTTGCTGATGCAAGGCCTGAAGCGGCACGTTACCCCAGTTTTCAATCCTACCAGGCTATTCATGAAATCAGAGATATTTTCCCTGATATAAGCTATGTTGGAGGCTTTACAATGCAAGGCCAGAGAGTTTTAGGATCGGGAACAGAAGAAAGCGCTGCACAAGTAAACTTTTACAACAATGATTCTTTGTTTATAACTGCCAGATCTGATGCATTTAGTATCCGTGACGACAGGATATCTTCAGCAAGGGCCAGCGTTAGCATTTATTATGCCGGCGATTCAATTCACCATCCATCTATACAAATGAGGTATCTTGAAGATAATGGCGAGTTCTATTTACTGAGAGATGAAAAAGGTATTTCTAGGGCTCCTTTTTATAATTCTTATCACAGTATTGATATGTTTTGTGAAGCTTTGTATTGGTATATAGGAACTAGAAATCCTTTTTCAGTCAATTCGTGGAGTTTCAAGAGAAGGCAGGGCAGTGTTTCAATCACATGATTATTTTGATGATATGTTATATATGAGGCTTCAGGGGTTGTCTGATGTTAACCCACTGTTTAGGTTGCGAAATTATGCCAGGGATAATGATACAACATCATTTGAAGTAGCTGACTATGCCAGGTTTATAAGATCTAATGTTCAATCCACAAAAGCTTTGTTATTATCACTGTCTCATCAAGGCTTTGTTTTTTATGATCATGTTAATGAAATATTTACAATAACTGACAAATTATATCACTATATAGGAGCAGTTTTAGGCAGGTCTGACTATGATGATATCAGGATAGAGTCTGAAGCTAGTTTAAATGCAAAAATCAATATGCTGAACTTTGATCTTCATATTGAAGGTGTTGACAGAATACCGCTGAGTGCCGATAAAAATGTTGTATTATATCCTTATGCCAGCAGGATAATAATGCAAAAGAACCGGGATATTTATTTTAACGGGCGAATACAATCAGGTTTGTTTGATTTTTTTGGGAAAGAGTTCTTTTTTAATTATGAAGAGTTCAAGGTAGACTTGGTAAATACTGACTCACTAAGCTTCAGGGTAAGGTCATTTGAACCTGATTCCAGGGGGCAGCACTCTTTAGTTAGGGTGAGAACCGTTTTGGAAGGGATAAATGGAGAATTGTTAATTGATCATCCGGATAACAAATCCGGCAGGCTCCCAATACCCAGGTATCCGATTTTTAACAGTAATAATGAGTCATTTGTTTATTACGACAGAGAATATGTTCAAAGCGGAACCTACAGAAGAGCTGATGTTTATTTTAAACTTGTACCATTTACTGTTGATAGCCTGGATCATGCAACTACTGATAATATTGCTTTTGATGGGGTATTTATTTCAACCGGAATATTTCCTGAATTTACTGACTACCTGACTGTCCAGCCTGATTACTCACTTGGGTTTAATGCGCATACACCTGAAGAAGGCTATCCAATATTTGGAGGCAAAGCACATTACTACGGCCCTATAGATATGAGCTACGAGGGCTTAATGGCTAACGGTAAAATGGAATATTTGAATTCTACTATTGAAGCCGATAGAATGATAATGTATCTTGACTCGGCCAGGGCTGATGTAGGGAAATTCTCTATTGCCCAACAGCTTGAACCTGTAGAATATCCCGAAGTAACTGCCACTAATGTAGATATGCTTTTTTTACCATATGATGACGTTTTATCAGTCTCGGAAACTGATGAACCAATTGAGTTGTATGCAGGTTTGTCAACTCTAAGGGGAAGTTTGTCAATTTCCCCGGAAGGCCTTACAGGTAGCGGTAAAGTAAATCTTTTTGGTTCCGAGATAGATTCGGATTTTCTTGCATTTAACGCTAATTCTTTTGACAGCCCCAATGCTGACTTTAAAATATTTACATTAGATGGAAAAAATATAGCATTCCATGCGTTTAATTATAGTGGCCATTTCGATATGGAGGTGTTTAAAGGTGAGCTGGACAGGCATACAGCTGATGCCCGTGTTTCATTTCCGGAAAACAGATTTGATGGGTATGGGTATAATTTTAACTGGAATATGCAAGAACAATACTTAAACCTTGAAAATATTGCTGCACCTGACCCTGATGAAATTGCTGATTTAAGCTATAGTGAAATAATTGATTTAGACTTTTCCGGCCATGAACTTGTTTCTACTCACAGAGCCCAAGACTCATTGAGATTTTTTGCCGGTAAAATTGACTTTGCTCTCGAAGATAATATTATTAGAGCAAAAGAGGTTGATGTTATTAAAGTAGCTGATGCTGCTATTTTTCCTAACAATTCAAAAGCATCTGTTTTATTAAGAGCTGAAATTCAAAGGCTGGAAAACGCTAAAATTGTTGCTAACACTACAAATCAGTTTCATTATTTCTATGATGTAACCGCTGAAGTTCTCACAAGAAACAATTATAGAGCCAGGGGAAGATTAGATTATATTGATGAACTTTCAGAGATGCAACAAATTTATTTTGACGAAATAAGGGTTAATCCTGAAAACAATTCAACATTTGCTAATGGTAAAATATTTGAAGATCAAAGCTTTACATTGAGTCCGAGATTTGCTTTCAAAGGTGATGTTGAGTTGAAAGCTGAACAGGAACATCTTAATTTTAAAGGGTCATCAAAAATATTTACAGAATGTGAACCAATGAATATTAACTGGTTTAGGTTTGAAAGTGTAATTGACCCTGAGAATATTGTAATACCTATTGCTGAAGATCTTCGTAGTGATACAAATGCTGATATTCGAACGGCTTTGGTCCTGGCAGGAGATTCATTTCATATATATCCTGCATTCTTTTCGAGGCAAAGACATCATTTAGATCAAGAAATTTCTTCTGCGTCTGGAAGCTTAATATGGGATAATATTTCAAGAGAATACCAGGTTAGTACAAAAGAAAGATTAAATGACAGAAGCCTGCCTGACCCATTTATTAGATTTAACCCTGCTACATGTATGATTGAATCTGAGGGGCCGGTTAATATTGGTAGCGATTTTGGCCAATTAAAAACTAAGGCTTATGGCACAGTAACACACCAAATTGAGGATTTTAAAACAGAATATGATATAGTTTTAGGCCTTGATTTTTTCTTTGATGATGATGCATTGGAGTATATTGCTGAAACAATTAAAGAAAGAGACCATTTGCGCTCAATTAACTTAAACAGACAAAAATACCTTAAAGCATTACGACAGGAATCTGATGAAGAACGGATGGATGAAGTCAGGTCTGAATTTCTTGAAAGAGGAGGGCTCAGAAGGGTGCCGCCCGAACTGATACATACCATGTATTTTGCTGATATTAAACTTTTCTGGGACCAAAGAACTAACAGCCTTGTCTCTGAAAATGCTATCGGAGTTAGCAGTATAGATAGAACCCCGCTTAACAAATACGTAAATGGCTACCTGCAAATAAGAAAACAAAGGGGCGGGGATGTAATCACTTTCTTACTCGAAACCATTTCACCTGGAGATAAAATTACTGAGGAAGAAGTTGTTATATTAGATGATGATTCTGAGTTTATTGCTGACCTGGGCATTGATACAGATGATGCAGATGATGTAGATGAAACTGATGAAGATGTTGCCGATAGTGGAAGTGTGGATAGCGAAACAGAAACTGATAAACAAGAAGATGGTGGCAGCCAGCCACAAACCGGACGCACTCCAAGAAGTGAACTGCTGGGCCCTGAATTCTTTTATTTCTCATACTCCAACAGTATTTTACAGGTAATTGCTGCTAACCAGGAATTTAACACAATAATAAGAGAGTTAAATCCCAGACATCGCAGAATGGATGTGCCAAGAGGGGAGTCACCGTTTGCTTTTATCCTTTCAACTGAACGTAGGCCTTTTGATTTTGTGAGAGTAATGCAGCAGATTGTAAATTAACATGAAAACTTATCTGTATTGGGTTTAATTATATAATATTATCTTTGTGCCCTGACAATCAAAAATGTTATATGGATTACATTCCGATTCTAATAGTATCGTTAATTATTGCGTATCTGCTGGGATCCATACCAACTGCTGTATGGGTTGGAAAAGCATTATATAAAATTGACTTAAGAGAGCACGGGAGCAAAAATGCCGGTGCAACTAATGCAATACGTACTTTAGGAATCAAGACAGGATTATTCGTTCTTGTTGTTGATGCATTAAAAGGGCTTGCCGCTGTGAATCTTGTATTGTTCTTTCCGGAAATATTTCCCGGAGATAATACTAGAATACTTTTTCAGCTTCTTCTGGGTGTTATGGCATTGCTTGGGCATATTTTCCCGGTATTTGCCAAGTTTAGAGGAGGAAAGGGAATTGCAACACTTGGTGGTATTATAATCGCATTATTCCCAGGAACGGTTTTAATTTGCCTGGGTGTATTTGCATTAGGATTCTTAATTACAAGGATAGTTTCTGTTGGATCAATTCTGGCAGCTATTACTTTTCCTATTGTTGTGATATTTCTTGATAAAGATTCTGTTCTCGCTGAACAAGTTTTTTCAATAATTGTTGCAGTATTTGTGCCATTAACACATAGAAAAAATATCTTCAGGCTATTTAAATGTGAGGAAAATAAACTTGACTTTAAGAAAAACAACAAACAATCATAATTTTGCAAAACTAAAAGCAAAATTTTGAATAAATAGTTTTATTTTTTTTACTTTTGTTAGTCATGTTTCAGTAATAACAAAAAAATTATATTGCCTATGTTTTGGCTGGTGATTGTAAGTTTAATAGTAATCGGAATGATATTTCTGCTGCTGGAGGTATTGGTAGTTCCGTGCACAACTGTAATGGGATTTATTGGTGCAGCTATGATGATAGGTGGTGTTTATCTTTCTTATCACGAAT